>CALFYA010000185.1 GCA_937952925.1 uncultured Moraxellaceae bacterium | reverse complement strand
ATCAAGCTTTTGCAAAAATCCAAATGATTCACGTCCCACGCCAATAAATTTGAAAAATACAGGGAGCTGGCTGATTTTACTTACTTCATCGATGGTGAGTTGTTGATCGGTGGTTTCACCATCGGTAATAAAAATCACAAAAATTGGCGTTTGTGGGGCGAGGGGTGGGGTAAAGCTCGGCGCAGGCGCTTTACCAAACAGCTTGCCCAAAAAGCCACCACCACTTGGTGTGGTCACTTCAGGTAAGCTGATGTTTGGAAAATAGTATTCCCGTAGCGTTTGAATCGCTAAGCCATAGCGGGTACTCATTTCAAGCGGATGCTTTTTAATCAAACGGTTAATCGCCTGCTGAACATTTTTGATTCCCAGTTGACCAGTCGCATGGGCGTTTTTGCCAAATAAAAATACATCCATTTGACCGTCATCATCAAAACGTGATGCGAGCGCGAGCGCTTTTTCGGTGACCGCTTGGACTGTGCCACGCTGATACAGCTGTGACATGCTCGCACTGATATCGAGTACCAAGGCGACGCGAGCGGTGTGTTCATGCAGTTGGCGTTTTTCTAGCACGATATCGGCTTTTTTACTCAAATCAATCAAATTGGGTGCATGCGCTTGCATGTCTTTGTCGAGCCGAATACGCGCTTCTTTTTTGCCCAAATCAATGGCCATAACAGCTGATCCTTGTGAGGTTGTGATGATTGATTTTGACCATAGCATGCAGTGTAGGGCATGGCGAGTGACGACAAGGCTTTCATTGCAAACTAATCGCCATTTTCTTGACCAAAAATCACGCTTAGATTAGACTTTGTAGCCCTCAAAAAGGGTTGTCTCTTTTTGGGGTTTTTTGTTTACGGGAGAGCCTGCCTCATGGCAACAACCAACCAATTGATCCGTAAGGGTCGCAGTACCTTGACTGAAAAGTCAAAAGTTCCTGCACTCAAAGCGTGTCCACAACGTCGTGGCGTTTGTACTCGTGTGTACACCACCACTCCTAAAAAACCAAACTCGGCGATGCGTAAAGTCTGCCGTGTGCGCTTGACCTCAGGTTTTGAAGTCACCAGCTATATCGGCGGTGAAGGCCACAACCTGCAAGAGCACAGCGTCGTTCTGATCCGCGGTGGTCGTGTTAAAGACTTGCCAGGTGTGCGTTATCACACCGTTCGTGGCTCGCTCGACTGCGCTGGCGTGAAAGATCGTAAGCAAAGCCGCTCGAAATACGGCGCGAAACGTCCGAAGAAATAATCTTCATGCGGTCATGCGACCGGTGAAGTGTTTAGCATTTAGCAAAATGCAGTAAGGCCAGCGAACCGTGCAAGAGACACACGCACAATCTGCTGGATATCCCTGAAGTGTCATAAAGAGTTTTTATCATGCCAAGACGTCGTGTCGTCGCTGCCCGCGAAATCCTTCCAGATCCTCGCTTTGGTAGCCAGACTGTTGCGAAGTTCATCAACCACGTGATGGAAGATGGCAAAAAATCGGTTGCTGAAGGTATCGTTTACGGTGCTCTCGAGCGCATCCAAGAAAAAGCCAAGACTGAGCCAGTTGAATTTTTCGAGAACACCCTTGAGAAAGTTCGCCCGATGGTTGAGGTAAAAGCTCGCCGTGTGGGTGGTGCAACCTATCAAGTGCCTATGGAAGTACGCCCCTCCCGTCGTACCGCCTTGGCGATGCGTTGGTTGGTTGAAGCTGCCCTCAAGCGTTCGGAAAAAACCATGGCGCTGCGTCTGGCTGGCGAGTTGCTTGATGCCGCTGAAGGCAAAGGTTCTGCGATGAAAAAACGTGATGACGTGCATCGTATGGCCGAAGCCAACAAAGCGTTCTCGCACTATCGCTTCTAAGACAGCGACAAGCGGCCAAAACAGGTTTGTTGATCAACAGGAGAATGCAATGCGTACCGCTGCCCATTTCAATATTGCACTGTTCCCTGCAGGGAGCTTTGCCGGAATTTAAGCCGTCTGTGCATCCTTCTGCGCGTCCGTTGCTTGTGCCACGGACGCACCTGTTTTGAATACCACCTTTTAGGAAAGCATCATGGCTCGTAATACCCCCCTAAACCGTTATCGTAACATCGGTATCTCTGCGCACATCGACGCGGGTAAAACCACCACGACCGAACGTGTATTGTTTTACACCGGCGTGAGCCACAAGATCGGTGAAGTGCATGACGGCGCTGCTACCATGGACTGGATGGAACAAGAGCAAGAGCGTGGGATTACCATCACCTCTGCGGCGACCACCTGTTTCTGGGCTGGCATGGGCAAGCAGTTTGATCAACACCGGATCAACATCATTGATACACCGGGTCACGTTGACTTCACCATTGAAGTTGAGCGTTCGATGCGTGTTTTGGATGGTGCGTGCATGGTGTACTGTGCCGTTGGTGGCGTACAGCCGCAGTCTGAAACCGTCTGGCGTCAAGCCAACAAATATAAAGTGCCTCGTATTGCGTTCGTCAACAAGATGGACCGTACTGGCGCGAACTTCTTCCGCGTCGTTGAGCAGATGAAGACTCGCTTGGGTGCAAGCCCAGTGCCGATCGTCATTCCTGTGGGCGCTGAAGAAAACTTCACAGGCGTCATCGACCTGATCGAAATGAAAGCCATCATTTGGGACGAAGCATCTCAAGGCATGAACTTCGAATACGGCGATATCCCTGCTGAGTTGCAAGACACTGCCGAAGAATGGCGTGCCAACATGGTCGAATCGGCTGCCGAATCGTCCGAAGAGTTGATGAACGAATACCTCGAAAACGGCGAGCTCTCCAAAGAGCAAGTGGTTGCAGGTCTGCGCGCACGTACCTTGGCTGGCGAAATCCAACCGATGATGTGTGGTTCGGCGTTCAAAAACAAAGGCGTTCAGCGTATGCTCGACGCAGTCATCGAATTCTTGCCTGCACCAACTGACGTTGAAGCGATCAAAGGCATCCTCGACGACAAAGCTGAAACCGAAGCCAGCCGTGCAGCATCTGACGACGTGCCGTTCTCGGCATTGGCGTTTAAGATCATGAACGACAAGTTCGTCGGTAACTTGACCTTTATCCGTGTGTACTCAGGTGTGCTCAAGTCTGGCGATGCGGTGTACAACCCTGTCAAGTCCAAGCGTGAGCGTGTGGGTCGTATCGTGCAGATGCACGCCAACGAGCGTCAAGAACTCGACGAACTGCGTGCGGGCGACATCGCGGCACTGGTTGGCATGAAAGACGTGACCACCGGTGACACCCTGTGTGATGAAAACAACATCATCACCTTGGAGCGCATGGAATTCCCAGAGCCAGTCATCAGCTTGGCAGTTGAGCCAAAAACCAAAGCCGACCAAGAAAAAATGTCGATTGCTTTGGGTCGTCTGGCCAAAGAAGATCCATCGTTCCGCGTCAAGACCGACGAAGAATCGGGTCAAACCATTATCTCGGGGATGGGTGAATTGCACCTTGAGATCATCGTTGACCGTATGAAGCGTGAGTTTGGTGTTGAAGCCAACATCGGTAAGCCACAAGTTGCCTATCGCGAAACCATTCGTAAGAGTGTTGAGCAAGAAGGCAAGTTTGTGCGTCAGACCGGTGGTCGTGGTAAGTTCGGTCACGTCTGGTTGCGTTTGGAGCCGATGGGCGAAGATCGCGAAAAAGACTACGAATTCGCTGAAGAAGTCGTTGGTGGTACCGTTCCAAAAGAGTTCTGGGGTGCGGTTGACAAGGGCATTCAAGAGCGTATGAAAAACGGCGTGATGGCAGGTTACCCTGTCGTGGGCGTCAAAGCCGTGTTGTACGATGGTTCGTACCACGACGTTGACTCCGACGAACTGTCATTTAAGATGGCTGGCTCGATCGCGTTTCGTCAAGGCTTCTTGAAAGCAGATCCTGTCCTGCTTGAGCCAATCATGAAAGTCGAAGTGGAAACACCAGAAGACTACATGGGCGACATCATGGGCGACTTGAACCGTCGTCGTGGCATGGTACAAGGGATGGACGACATGCCTGGCGGTACCAAAGCCATCCGCGCTGAAGTGCCATTGTCCGAAATGTTCGGCTATGCCACCTCGATGCGTTCGATGTCACAGGGTCGCGCAACGTACTCGATGGAATTCTCCAAGTACGCTGAAACCCCACGCAACGTTGCCGAAGGCATCATTGCTAAGTACACTTCGGGTCGCAAAGGTGAAGACGAGTAATTTTTTACTCACGCTCCACCCGTTTTAAATATCAAACCAATGGCCTGCCGTGATCCGGCAGGTCGATCAAGAGGAAGATCATCATGGCGAAGGCCAAGTTTGAACGTAATAAGCCGCACGTGAAC
>CALFYA010000184.1 GCA_937952925.1 uncultured Moraxellaceae bacterium | reverse complement strand
ATCAAGGTGGCGATGTCAGTGACTACAGCTCTATTGGTGGTGGCACAGGCAAAGGACAGCTGACGTTTGGCTTCAAAAACGGCGGAACAGGGCGGATTTATCATCTCAAAGGCCAGCATTATGGTTTTGGCTGCAACATCTATGGGGCATATGTGCCACCTGATTATCCAGATGGTTCAGGTGAAACCCGTAGTGATGCGTGGATGATGCATCCAGACATGACATGGCCGCGTGACAACACACCAACCTACCTCCACAACACGCTGGGTCAGCTGATCTTTGGTACAGAGTCTCGCAAACCCTTTGCACCGGCAGGCTGTGCGTTTGCAATGGAAGATCAGCGCTTGTTATTGGCTTATGCTTACAATACAGAGCCATCAGTGGCTGGCTCACAATATCGGGGCAAAATTGCCTTAGTCGGGTTTGACGGCACAAACTATCAGTTGATTGGGCAAAGTGATGCTGTTGCCAACAGTGTTTGGGCGCCAACGTATGGTGCACCTCGCCTGATGATCACCACCGACAGTACCGATCCCACCCGACCTTATGTGCTGGCAATCTATCAATACGAGCAGCGCGTGCCGACCTACAGTTTTCGCTCAGAAATCCGTGTTTTCCAGTTGGATGGCAATCAGCTCAAACTTCGCTATACCGCACAGGTCAATAGCCTGCCACAGGCGGGTCTAACCCAAAATGATCGGAGTATGGTTGTGCATCGCGGACAGTTGATTGTCGAGCGACATGGCAGCAAGGGACGTGAATTGGTGGGGGCATCGGGCAATGGGTTGATGCAGCCCTACAAAGCTGGATTGTTAATGGATCAGTTTGACGATATGACCTTTATGAAATCCGAAGCAGGCAAGCTATATATGGGCATACAACGCGCTGAGTTTCAGCCCTATCGACATGATTTGGCTGAATTGATTCGGATTGACGATTAAAACCAACAAGGCGAGGTCAAGGCGTAAAATCAGTGTTTTTACGCCGCATTTTTTGGCACACTAGTGACCAGTTTTTTTGGGATAAAAGGAAGCCAGCTATGGCCGTCGGCGATTTGTCTATGCCTACCATGCACCCCATTAGCGGTGTGCGCATCGGCATTACTGAAAGTTATATTCGCTACAAAAATCGCCGTGACTTGGTGGTGTTTGAGATTGCAGAAGGCAGCAGTGTGGCTGCGGTGTTTACCAAAAATGCCTTTTGTGCTGCACCCGTCCAAATCGCACGGGCGAATCTGCAAGCAGGCCAAGCGCGTTATTTGGTGATCAACACCGGCAATGCCAACGCAGGTACAGGCGCAACCGGCATGCAAAACGCCCAAACCACCTGTACAGCACTCGCACAACTGACTGGCGTCGATGCCGCGCAAGTCTTGCCATTTTCAACCGGTGTGATTGGCGAGCAATTGCCGATTGATCGTTTGGTGGCAGGCTTACCCAACGCACTCGCCGCGCTCAAAGCCGACGCATGGGATGCCGCAGC
>CALFYA010000183.1 GCA_937952925.1 uncultured Moraxellaceae bacterium | reverse complement strand
GGCACGATTTTGCCAAGCAACGCGGCTCACGCATGAAATGTCAACAGACCCTAATTGCACAGCTTGAATCTGTGCAACTTGCGGATGCCACCGATTGCGGTGGCATCTTTGTTTAGGCCACATTAAACCCTGTCGGTATGTCTAGATCGAGGACAGCGCCATACATCTGACCACTCGGCGTAACCGCGGTATTTTCATACACCAACACCAGCGTATTATTGCTCAAGCGTCCCAAACCCGGCCGCTGACCTTGCGCAAAGCGCTGTCCACAAATTGTCCAACTGATATAAGTGTCTTGCAGTTTGCCAATGCTATATACCAAATGATTGTCTAGCTCAGCAAAAATCACCACAGTATCTCCTGTCCGCACCGCAATGGTGGGTGTGGTTCCACTCATCATATTGATCGACGCCGAAAACGACACACTTGACGCGGTTGTTGTGCCAGCACATGCCCAAATCACCGAATCAATCACTTCGCCACCATCAAAAAGCGTATTGATCGGTTTGTTGGCATGCGCCTCAATCAGCGTGGTTTGATCGGTGGCAAACGCAATCGCCGGATATTGCCCCGATGCATATTGGCGATTGCTACCATTTTTATCCCACGTCAGTTTCTGTGACGAACCATCCCATGTGGCGGTGTTGTAATACAAATCAGTTGAGGTTGCGGAGGCATCGCGATGCACTTCAAAAATCCGATCCACCCCATTGACACAAGATGAAGCAATACATGGATTTTCGCCTTTATCATAATCGTTTCCTTTGTCGGAGACGTTGGTTAGTGTGGTGCCTTCAAGTGTCATGATGTTGTAGTAGGTTTTGTTGCCATTGTAGGCACCATGCACTTCGATGATGGTCTGCCCATCGGACAGTACCGTTGCGGTGGGGTCTTCACCATCTTGATAATAGCCGTTTCGGCTCTTTTCGCTGACGATATTTGTGCATTGCAGCACATCACGAAAAATCCCATCGTTGCCGTTGGTGTGCAGCTCTAGCGCATAGCCACTGGGGGTAATGGCGATTTTGGGGCGGCTGCCATAGTCATATTCTTGCGTGGAGAGGAGTTTGACACGCGGCAGGGCAGACCGCGCAATCGTTGGACAAGGATAATCGAGACGATCAAACACACTGACCGCTTGGATCATGGTGCTGTTTAACTGATAGGGCAAATACAGCTCTGCGGCATTGGTGGAGTATGGCGTGATGACAATCACGCCGGTAAATTGATCAATCAATTGATTGTTGCTGGTCTGATCGGTACGCCATAGGGTTGGAATCGGCACAATCGTATCATCATTGCCCAACTGCATTGAGCCTGCACAGCCAAGTAAGGTGCCGTTGTTGCTCACCACCATGATGATCGACGCATAGCCATTG
>CALFYA010000182.1 GCA_937952925.1 uncultured Moraxellaceae bacterium | reverse complement strand
ATACGAGATAACGTGATGTGACTGGAGTTCAGACGTGTGCTCTTCCGATCTGCTCTACCTTTCGGACTGCTGTCGCGTGAGCCACAGCACGAACAAGTCTGGGTGGTATACGCTTCGTTGACCTCGAAAAACCATACACCTGCGTGATCGCATTTGTACTTGAGCATGGTTCTAAACGTCGTCCAGCCTGCATCCAACACTGACTTGGCCAGTTTGGTTTGTGCTAGACCTTTGGCGTTCACATTACCAACGAAGATCGCCACGTGGTCATTGACCAACTGGCGACTGAGTTTGTGCAAAAAATCACTTCTGATATTTTTAATTTTTGCATGTATGGATTTCACTCGTTGTTTTTGGTTGGCGCGTTGGGCAATGCCGAGTTTTTGCTCATATTTTCGGTAGGTGCGCTGAGCTTTGATCTTTTGACCATTCGACAGCGTGGCAAAATCTTTCAAGCCTAAATCAATGCCTATGGGTGTTTTGCCTTCGGTGGTCGTGGCTGGTTCAGGTGTATCCACCACTAGATTGACATACCAACGACCACGAGAGTCTTGATTGAAGCTGCCACACCGTACCTTGTACTTGCTCAATCCGTAGCTGTCCCACAGACCAAACCATTGCCCTGCGTATTTAACTTGTCCGTTTTTACAAATGATGCCGCGAGCTTTAAATGGAATCCAGCCCAACGAATATTTTGATGATTTTGGATTGGATACGCGCCAATTCAATTTGGCTTTTTTAAATTGCCTGCGCCGCGTCACCAGTTCTTCGGTGATGGCTTGGATGGTTTGGCTATGCAAACTCACACCTGACTTACTTGCCCCTTTGGTGTAGGCAGCAATGTCGAATGCGGAAAAGAACTTGCCTGTGCGTTGCAGATGTTTGTAGCTCAATTCGTTGCAGTAATTCCAGACGAAATTAGCCTCAGATGCCAGTTGAATCAGCACCTTGGCGTGTTTGTCTTTGATGCGCAGCTTGAGTGTTTTCATGGGTGTATTTTAACAAATATGCGCCCTAAATTCACGCTTTCTGAGCGACACCATGGAGGTGTTACACTGGGCTTTGCCACAGTCTAACACCTTCGGTATCGCCGCCTTATATCCCCGCCCTAAACGGGGCGGGGTTTTACGGCGAAGTTGATAAAATATGCGAAAAATCGCTTTTTACCTTGCAACGCGGCTCACGGGCGAAATCTCAACAGAGCCTAGGTTACGACCACTGTAACACGCTGGCTTTGAAGCGGTCTTTGACTGTAGATAACAGCCGCTGAGCGGTGTCAGCCTCAATCATCAGCTCATGCGTTGCGATCTGTAGAAAGTCTTGCGGCTTTTTTTCAATGCACGTAATCGCCTGATTCAAGCCGTGTAAAATCACGCGACGACTATAATGTTGGTCTGCTTCGGCGATGGCACTCTGTGGGATGTCGCCCCACGCCTCAAACATCGCCAGCAAATCAAAAATATCCTTGAACGGTGGATCAGCGTAGCGGTCGGCGTTGGCGAGTAATTTGGTGAAAAAACAAGAATGTCGATCTAAGCAGGGAACGGGAAAGATGTTTTGATCGGGTTTTAAGTCATAGTCAGCGCAGCTGACGAACTCCAGCTTGATGTTAATGTTATTGATATTGATCATACACCTGACGGCATCACGATCTGCCCGAATCTGCCGCAAATAGACAAACTCGCGTGTCACTAACTGCCCTAGACTGTCTGGAGTAACCGCTGCCCGTACTGCGCGAAAAGAGGCTTTGTCTGGACACAAAAAATCAATGTCCACAGACTCTCGGTATTCATTCAATTCAAGCGCAATTCGTGTACCCCCGCCAAACAAAATCTGGTGTCTTGCAAGAAACTGGGCATCAAAATGTAACAGTGCCGCATAAATCGCTTGATGCCTGATTTTTTTCATGTCGACCCATGGTTTTATCTATGGCGATCTAGCCCTTGGCAGGCATAAAAACACCATGCCCGACTTGCTCAGTCAGTTGTTTGATCAGGTGCCGTTCGTGCGCGGTGAGCTGGCTGTGATCCACATAGCCCCATCTTTTTTCATAGGTCAAAAATGCACGCTCTGAGCTGATTTGCTTAATCTGGGTATCCCAGAGCAAATGATCCAATACTGGAAAATCACCTCGATCAATCAATTGCATCTCGACACTCCAATGGATGAATTCAACGCAAGCAATGGACGTTGCCTTTTTTGATGTAACTGCCTTCAACATCGCACAAAAAACATTCACCGGTCAATGCGTTTTTGCACTGATATAGACCTTTACACGGAAATTTAGAATCTTGTGAAGCTTCCAGTTGTCATAGAGACATAAGAACTGCTGGTTCGCTCATTAAAAAGCCCCGATTGATTCGGGGCTTTTTGCATCACGAGGTCTTAGATCCCACCAAATGCCCGTTTCTTGTAGCGAGCTGTACCAGCAGCCATCAAGCCTTTCGCCTGATATAGACCTGCGCTAATACCTTTGCTCAAGCTACGCAGCTGCCGCTTAATGGCACTTGCAGTATGCGCCTTAGCACCAGCCTTGCGTAATGCGGCCTTTTGTTTGGCAGACAGCACCACTTTGCCACTAATACGTTTGTTGACAACAGTCACCTTGCCATTGCGTACAGCCTTGACTGCCTTGTAAACCAACGAATGACCATCTTTAGTTGTTTTCCGAGTGTTCTTTCCTGCGGTCAGTTTTTTCTTGCCACCTGCCGAGTCAAACTGATCTTCGGTATCATCCATGACAATATCCGCTGTATCAAATCCATAGATAAACACCTTGATGAAATCATCAAGCGCATCACCCTCGGCAGGCAACTGTGCCATTGCCTTCTCAACCATGCTTTCGATGGCGGCATCGGCTACATCGACCTGATCAGAGAACACGTCAGTGATCAGGGTTTTGGGTACACCCAATGATTCCATCGCATCTGCTACATGCGCAGACAAGTTACTCATGATCATCGGGTCAACTTCGCCATCTTCATCGTGGTCAACCGCTTCCAGCATTGCGCCATCGAAGAACTCAGATGGAGGAACGTCATCATCCAAGCCTGCATCCATGCCATCAATCACCTTGAGTAATGCTGCCAAGGCAAGACTGCGTAAGGTATAGATTGGCATCAAGAGCGCACGCTCATCAACCTCTGAAAACTGCTCGCGCAGCTTATTGGCCGCATCACCAGCCGCTGAATCAAAATGATCCACACCACCAGCTGCTGTTGGGGTACGGAATTTGGGGGGCATTAGACCGCTCATGGCATCACCTTATTTATTCACTGTGGTATCGAGGAGATCGGAAGAGCACACGTCTGAACTCCAGTCACATCACGTTATCTCGT
>CALFYA010000181.1 GCA_937952925.1 uncultured Moraxellaceae bacterium | reverse complement strand
TCAGCAGCACCTTTGGGCTTGCCATCAATCGCCATCCCCGCCACACGATAAAAATTGTAGTCTGGATATTTACCTGGGCCTGAAATCAGCAAATGCTCTTTTTCATAGACCAAATCTTGGCGCACATACTCAGCCATTTCAAAATCTGGGGTGAGCTGAATCGCAGTGGTTGGACAGGCTTCTTCACACATGCCACAGAAAATACAGCGTGAGAAGTTGATCCGGAAAAACTCCGGATACCAACGACCGTCTTCACGCTCGGCTTTTTGCAGCGAAATACAACCGACCGGACACGCAACCGCGCACAAGTTACAAGCGACACAACGCTCATCACCATCTGGGTCACGGGTCAGGACAATCCGACCACGATAACGCGGCGGGACTGGCACAGGCTGCTCAGGGTACAAAATGGTGTCACGCTTGCGAAAGCCGTGACTAAAGACCATCACCATGCTGCGCATTAATGTGCCCGCGCCGACGATGACCTTCATGAGGGTATTCAACATAATGGCTTCTCCTCAGCGCTTAGCTCTGCATCGCCAACACGACCGCCGCTGTCACCATCAGGTTGACGAGGGTCAAAGGCAAACAGACTTTCCAACCAAAATTCATCACTTGGTCATAACGTGGGCGCATCAATGAACCACGCGCCAACACAAACAGCATGACAAAGAATGAGGTTTTGGCAATAAACCAGAACGCTGGTGGCACAAAAGGAATATCAATCCCAAATGGTGGCAACCATCCGCCCAAGAACAAGGTGGTGATCATGGCGGAGATCAACACGACGTTGACGTATTCACCCACGAAGAACATGCCCCACTTCATCCCACCGTATTCGATGTGATAGCCCTCAGCCAGCTCTTGCTCGGCTTCAGGTTGGTCAAATGGGTGACGGTGGGTCACTGCCACACCCGCCACCACGAAAATAAAGAACGCGAGGGGTTGGGTGAAGATAAACCAGTAGTTGCTTTGTGCTTCAACGATGTCACGCAGACTAAATGAACCAGCAATGGTCACCACGCCCATCAAGGACAAGCCCATAAACACTTCATAGCTGATGGTTTGTGCGGTCGAACGAATACTACCAAGCAAGGAATATTTGTTGTTGGATGCCCAACCACCAAACATCACCGAATACACCGCCAGCGCTGCCATCCCAAAGAAAAACAGCAAGCCGATACTTAAATCGGCAACACCGAGCGTGGGCGAAATCGGAATCACAGCAAACGACAGCAAGGCGGTTGCCATTGCAATCGCAGGTGCCATGATAAAGATGCGTTTGTCAGAGAACTGGGGCAACCAGTCCTCTTTAAACATGATCTTGAGCATGTCAGCGACGATTTGGAATATCCCAAACGGGCCAACACGGTTGGGGCCATAGCGGTCTTGCCACCATGCCAACAACCGACGCTCAATAAAACTCATCAAGGCGGCGATCAGCACCACCACCAGCAAAATCACGACCGCTTGAATCACGCTAAAGGTGGTTGCCCACTGCTCTTGCGTCATCCATTCGGTCAAAAATGAGGGGATCTGAGGATCAATACGCATCTTAACCCCCCATCGCTTGTGCAGCAGTCACTTGTACCGAAATAGCTTGGGCAAAATCGACGACAGGTGCTTGACCAACAGGGTAACCAATCACCCCAACTGGTAGATACTCAACGATTTGGACTGGTAGCACCACGTTTTCGGTACCGACCGTGACACTGAGCATTTGACCGGCTTTGACATTTAGGCTACGCGCATCATCTTCGGTCAGGCGGAATGCCGCAGGCGCTTGACGGTCTTTGAATACCGCAATGCGACTACTCATCTCACCACTGCTAAACAGATTGAAGACGGGCAAGATGCGATATTGACCAACTGCCACTTGCTCAGCTGCGGGTGCAACATAGGCACGCGCCGCACGCTTAGGCAAGCGATCAAACAAACGCACACCGGCATCACCGCCTTTGAGGTGACCACCGACTTCATCTTGGAATTTGTTCCATGATTGTGGCGAGTTCCAACCGGGCGCCCATGCAAACGGAATCAAGGCGCTGTCGGTTTGGTTGCCCACATAACCTTCCATCGAGAAGGTCAAGCCTGAGTCGAGATCGACCGGCTGCTTAGGCTCATGTACCGACAACGGTGCACGCATGGCGGTACGACCCGAATAACGACGTGGCTCACGCGCAATCTTGAGGCCATTGACGCGATAACCGGCATTGGGTGCTGCATCAATAATACCTTCAAGCGCAGGCACTTGGCGCACAATCGCTTCGATCACATCGTCAAGCACTGTCCACTCAATCGCTTTGTCATCCATGCCAGTTTTGATGGCATGTAGCCAGCGCCAGCCTTCTTTGATCTGGATGCTTGGATCAAGGTAGCTCGGGTCAAACACTTGGAAGTAACGCTGTGCACGGCCTTCCATTGACACCACCGTACCATCGGCTTCGGCAAAGCTTGCCGCCGAGAACACCAAACCAGCACGTTTCGCGGTGTCGGTGTGTTGATGATCGAGCACAATCACGTTTTGGGTTTTGCTCAACACTTGCTGTACCACGGTCTTGGGCAGACGGGTAAACAAATCGTTTTCAGCAATCACCAACGCATCAAAGTCACCGAGCAGCGCATCTTCGAGGGGTAAACCACCCAAGAGCACACTGCCCATCGAGTTGACTTCTGGCACCACCAAACTGAGGCCAGCCGCAGCGCCCAAGTTTTGCGCAATTTGCGCAGCCGCTTCGAGCAGTGCCACATCGCGTAGGCTGGTGCCGGAGATGATCAGTGGCTTTTTGGCAGCTTTCAGGCTATCGGCGATTTGCTGGGCAAATTCGACCGCTTCAGATGCCATACCAGTGACCGCTTGGCCTGCCACCAACTGCGCGACCGCAAAGCCAAGGCGTGCGATGTCGTTTGGCGTCGCCACACATTCACCGGCGGCAATATCGCTCAGGCGAGTTTCGTTGACCGACAGGATATAGACCGGACTCTTGGCATGTTGACCAATCCGTTTGACCGGTTCAGCCAGCCACTCTTGGGTACGGCGCGCTTCTGCCATCTTGATGGCTTCGTTTTTGGCCGATTGACGTACCGCCAAGGCCACACGAGCAGCGGTCTGAGTCAAATCTTCACCCAAAATCAGCACGGCATCGTAATCTTCGATTTCGCGCAGGGTTGGGTTGTAGATGCCTTCGGTTTGCAAAATTTCAGCGGCTTTTTCCACCAACGCTTGCTCAGCACGGGTCATACCGGTCGAGAAGCTGTGGATGCCCGACAATTCACGCAGGGCAAAGTTGGTTTCAAGGCTGGCGCGTGGTGAGCCAATCCCCAAAATCTTTTTGCC
>CALFYA010000180.1 GCA_937952925.1 uncultured Moraxellaceae bacterium | reverse complement strand
GAAGTGGGCAAGCAATTTGATGTCACCCGTGAGCGGATTCGTCAGATTGAAGCCAAAGCGTTGCGTAAGCTGCGTCATCCTTCTCGTTCAGAGCATCTGCGTTCATTCCTTGAAAACGACTGATTGACACTGAGTCAGTGAACAAAAAACCGCTCATACATTTGGGCGGTTTTCTATGAAAAATAATTGATATATAACAATTTTTAGAAAAGGTGTGTTGATCGCACACTACTTTGGACTAATTTTCTGCTGGATGTGCTCTTAGTCTGAATACCTGCAGCGTCTCTTGGCTACAATTATGAAGACTGAAAAAATTTGCGGTTAGAATTTCTAGACTTCTATTATTCTTAGAATACGTGGGCTTAAGTATTGTTAGTGATACGCCAAAAATACTATTGCTCCTACACTCCAGACTGAATGCTGCTAAAGAGTTAATAAAACCCTCACGAGTATTAATCTTAATTCTTGGATTATATTTATCAAGCACAAGATCTCCCACTGAACTCCAGTCCTCAACATCTCTACGCTCCTCGCAACTTAAGCTTATGTAACCAATCTGCTCTGCTTGCGGCCACTGATCTGAAACTAGGCAAGCATCAAAATGTTTTGACAAATAGCTTTGACTCAATGTGCGCTCAACTAAAAGTGTACTTCCAGCAGGTAATAACGACAGAGTAAGATCTGTATAACTTGAATCCGGCTGTGACTCGTTAATCGCTTCAATTAGCTTGTTGAGAGAAAACACTCCAACTCCCCCTGAAAAACGTGCGCCATGCGCACCAAAGCTCTAAAAAGTGCGCACAGTGCACCCTACTCGACTCATGCACTTGGGCAGTTTTTTGCGTCATGATATGAAAAGCAAAAGCTGCGACTCACAAAGAGAGTCGCAGCTTTTAGATCACTGCCAAGATTTATGACAAGTATATCAACGAATTGATATTAAATCTTTTGGCTGGCAGTGTGCAATGAATGATATTGATCCATCAAACACATCCAATGCACCGCCCAATCTATATCTAAAAACACCTAAAACACCAAGCGAAGCCGCGAATTTTTTACAAAAAACCCTACAACAGACTGCTAACGGTCTCGACTGCCCTGCCAACCACAACCCACAAAAAACCAGCCTCACAACTGCTGAAACTGATGGTTTTACGTTAATATTGACCCATCATCTTCACGTCCAGCTCACCCAACATGACTGATCAATCTGCACAGCAACGCCCCGAAATCCAAAACGAAGAGCTGTGGCAATTTCCCATGCAATACCCGATCAAACTGATTGGGCTGGCGGGTGATGAGCTACTGCATGCTGTACGTGCGATTATCCTCAAACATTTTCCGGATTTTGATGTGGCGACATTGGTGATTCAGCCGTCGAGCGGTGGAAAATATCATGCGATTCGTGCGGTCTTGCCATTTGACAATCGCGACCAAGTCAACGCGATTTATGCCGATTTGGCCGCCTGCCCTCACATCAAAACAGCT
>CALFYA010000179.1 GCA_937952925.1 uncultured Moraxellaceae bacterium | reverse complement strand
TGAAAATAAAGGCTTGCAGGGTGATGACCAGAATGTGGAAGATCGCCCAAGGCACGGAGAGTACCCATTGAATCCAGAAGGGCAGCAGTGCAAGCAAAATGAAGATCAGCTCACCGGCATACATGTTACCGAACAGTCGCAAGGCCAGCGATACAGGGCGAGCCAAGAAGGTGACCAGTTCGAGAATCAAGTTGACGGGGATCAACAAGGCTTTGAGCACAGGGTTTTTGGGGTTGAAAGGGTTCAACGCCAGCTCACCCACAAAACCACCGATGCCTTTTTCTTTGATGCTGTAGAAAATGATCAAACCGAAAACCGACAGCGACATGCCCAAAGTAATGTTGGGGTCAGTCGAGGGGACGATTTTCATATAGACGTGGTGTGGATCCATGCCAAACAGGGATTCACCAATTTTGGCGGCCAACACGGGTACCCAATCGACAGGGATCAAGTCCATCAAGTTCATCAGGAAAATCCAGACGAAAATGGTCAGTGCCAAGGGTGCAATCAGTTTGGAGGTGCCGTGATAGGTATCACGAACGCTGGTGTCCACAAACTCGATGATCATTTCAACGAAGGTTTGGAACTTACCTGGTACACCAGTGGTGGCACGACGTGCAGCACCAAAGAACAAGAAGCAGAAAATCAGACCAAGGCCAATTGACCAACCGAGCGAATCCAAATGCACGGCATTAAAGCCCATCGCTTTGGCTTCAGCGGCGGTTTCGGCCAGTTTCCAACCTTCACCGGCATCGCCATAGGTCAAGTTGGTCAAGTGGTGCTTGATATATTCTGACGAAGAGACAGTATGCTGCTCAGACATCGCTCACACCTGATTCATATAAAAACTGACGGAGGCCAAGTCGGGGAGGGGATCGATAGGATCAGGACTCTCACCATACTCAACCGCTAAATGCGTTGGCGTATTACGCCGAATCTTTTGGGGAGGTGATTTGTCGATGGTTGATCCATATTGGATAAATCCAAGCCATCAGTTGAACCAGCGCAAACCCCAGTAGCACACTGCCTGCCGACAGCGGCCTAACAGTGCCAAATACCAGCATGAACCCGACCACAATTACGATGAATTTGCCGATCATGCCACGATAAAAACTGCCCAGAATCCGTCTGGAGGCACCCGCTCCTGCATGACGAAATGCTTGCCATGCAAAGTAAGCGCTGCCCATCCAACCAACACTCGCACCAAGCCCTGCACTTTTGGCAGCAATCTGGCCGGCGAGCACATAACCAAGCACAATCGCGACAGGAATCATCAGGGCTTGAACGACAGTCAAACCTTTCGCCAGACGGCGATCCACAAGAGGGGATGGCAAACTCATCTGACGCTCCCGACAGCGTGTTCCCTTTGTCTGTATTTTGAGCAAAGGGCGGTTTTGGGCGCGCTCATTATAGGGACGAGGGGTGATTTTTGCAAGGTTTTATCCACAGCTTGTTTCAAATCATGTCTGAGTATGATCTGTACAATCGGTCATTTTGTTGTCATTGGCCGGTGTGTACAACTGTGGATTTTTTGTGCAAGTTTTTGCCATGCGCTGACAAAATCTTCAGCATTGGCAAAGGTTTCATCAGCAAGCAGCAAGGTGGCGGGCTGTAGCCGTGTCAGGTAAGACTGCGCATTGGGATTGGGACTGAGTAAACACACGGATGATGGTGATTGGCGATTTTTTTGTAATAAAAGCAATTGTTTGGCGGTTGGTGGTAGTTCGTGATCAGCCGTGAGTGCACCCACAAAATTCAAATGTAGCGTTGATTCGAGATATTGATACGCATCGTGATACGCCCAGTAAGATGCAGCAGTGCTTGGACGACTTAATTGTAGTGCA
This sequence comes from uncultured Moraxellaceae bacterium, assembly GCA_937952925.1. Lineage (GTDB taxonomy): Bacteria > Pseudomonadota > Gammaproteobacteria > Pseudomonadales > Moraxellaceae > CALFYA01. The sequence continues at coordinate 2,766 of CALFYA010000179.1, read as the reverse complement.
TGTGTAAATTGTGCCGCGTTGTGGCGATAACGTGCGGCGTGCTGTGGATATTGGCGCGCGCGGACTTCGGCAATCAGCCATGCAATTTTGCGGGCATTGCGTGGATCAAGCCACACATGAGGATCGCGGCTGTTGGCAATCGGTCTGCCTTGTACATCCCGCAGGGGCAGCCATGTCAGTAAGGGCAAAGTCGCAAGGCTGATGTGGTTGCGTTGCGTTTGCAGAATAGGCGCAAGCGGTGCTTCATAGTCGGCACCCACCCACAGCACCAAGTCGGCCTGCTGGAGGGCTTGGCGTTGATGGGGGCTGAGCTGGATGTGGTGACCGTCTTGATCTTGCGGCAAGAGACGCTCTGGCATTTCGATGCCTTGGGTGACGGCGCGGGCGATCAAGTACAAGGGATGGGTGCTGGTGATCAAACGCGGTGTCGCTGCCACCGCATGACTAGAGAGCAGGAGTGCTGCCATCCAGCAGATCAAGATTTTTGCCATGATGTTGACCACTCCAACGCGCAGGCCACTCCTATAGATGGACAAAAAGCAAGGGAGGAGTGCGGGGCGGCATGTTACACTATTACACCTCCATCCATGCAGAGTTTTTGCCATGACGGCACCCGTGTGTTGTGAACATAACGATGACTTGCATGCGGTGCACTCGCAGGATGTTGATGGCCGTGTGGCACACATTGAAGCGGTCTGTGTGGCGCGTGGTCTGCGTTTGACGCCACTACGCCGTGAGGTGCTCGAGCTGGTGTTGCAGGCACAAAAACCGGTGGGGGCGTATGAGTTATTGGCGAAGCTCAGTGCCAAAGATGGGCGTCCGGCAGCACCGCCAACGGTCTATCGCAGTTTGGATTTTTTATTAGAACAAGGCTTTATCCATCGCTTGGCATCAATCAATGCGTTTATTCCTTGCTGCCATCCACGCGAGGGGCATCAGGCGGCATTTTTGATTTGTGAGCAATGCCATCGTGTGCAAGAAACGTCGGCCGCCAATTTGGTACACGCCTTAGGCGAACTGGCACAGCATGGACACTTCGTCCCCAAAACCACCTTGATCGAAATCAGTGGTCTATGCGCACGCTGTCAGCAAGGAGCTGACCATGACCACTAGCGCATTGCTCGAATTACAGCAAATTGGGGTACAGATCGACGGAAAGTCGATTTTGCGGGACATTGATTTGTCGATTGTTCCGCAAGAAATCGTCAGCGTGATTGGCCCCAATGGTGCGGGTAAATCCACCTTGATGAAGGTGATTTTGGGCTTGCAGCGCCCTAGCCAAGGTCAGCGGGTGCTGCCTCAACCGATCCAAATGGGCTATGTCCCGCAAAAAATTCATTTGTCACCCAGCTTACCGATGCGAGTGCGTGATCTGCTGGGGTTACAGCAACCCAAGACAGGATTACCCCAGCCGTTGATTGAGGAAACAGGGATTGCAGGATTGCTCGATCGCTCGGTGCATGCCTTGTCGGGTGGGGAGCGGCAACGGGTGTTGCTGGCACGCGCCCTGATCAAACAGCCGCAATTGTTGGTGCTTGATGAGCCGATGCAAGGACTCGATCCACAGTCGGAAACCGAATTGTATGCATATGTGCGCCATTTGCCTGCCCGTTATGGTTGTGCGGTGTTGATGGTGTCGCACGATTTGCAGTGGGTGATGCAAGGCACGCAGCGGGTGATTTGCCTCAATCATCATATTTGCTGTAGTGGCAGTCCGGCGCATGTGCAGCGTGCACCAGAGTATCGGGCGCTGTTTGGCACAGGACGGGTGTGGTACGAGCATCATCATGATCATTGTGGACATACCGATGCGCAGCATGTGCATATGCCGCCACAACCGCCACGTTTGCATGCACTCACTGAGGATGAGTTGTGATGCAGGCATGGCTTGAGTTGTTGGCACCGGCATGGCTGATTGGTTCGGTGTTGGTGTGTTTGACCGCGCCGCTGGGTTGTTTGATGTTGTGGCGGCGCATGGCGTTTTTTGCCGATACCTTAGCGCATGGCACGCTGCTCGGTGTGGCGCTGGCGGCGCTACTGGCCTTGCCGTATTGGACGGGCGTGGCGACGGTGTCGCTGTTGCTGGTGGTGCTGTTGTGGAGCTTGCATGACCGGCGCTTGCCCAATGACGCCTTGCTGGCGTTGTGCTCCTCGACCTTGTTGTGTGTGGGATTGCTATTGATCAATCAGTTGCCACAGCTGCGGGCGTCGTTGCTGGGGTATTTGTTTGGGGATTTGCTGGCGTTGTCTTGGGCAGACTTACCCTTGCTGTTGATTGCCACCTTGAGTGGCGTGGCGGTGCTGCGTTTTTTTTGGCGGCAACAAGTGCAAGTGGCGGTCGATGCTGACATTGCGGCCAGTGAAGGCATCCATGTCGGGCAACAACGTTTGATTTTTATGTTGGTGCTCGCGCTGTTTACGGTGTTGGCCTTGCAGGCGGTGGGATCGCTGCTGATGGGCGCGCTGTTGGTGATTCCGGCACTGACCGCCCGATTGCTGGCGCACTCACCACGGCAGATGGTGTTGTGGGCGTTTGGCTTTGCCCAAATTGGCATGACCGGTGGCCTATGGGGCAGCGTGTGGCTGGATACCGCAACGGGTTTGTCGATTGTGTTGATGATGGCGAGCGTGTTTGCGCTAGTGTTTGTGGGGCAAAAACTCAAAACAGTGAGGGTGTAGTCGTCGAGGATGCACCATAGACCTGTAATATGCTGCAAAATTGTCCAACACTTTCACCATCACCCACTTAGCGCAGGTGGTCTCGCT
>CALFYA010000178.1 GCA_937952925.1 uncultured Moraxellaceae bacterium | reverse complement strand
ACTGGGACTGGCTCTGGTGCAGGAGGTGGTGCAACTGGCTCAGCAGGTGGTGGAGTTGGGATGTCTGGTGACAAATGACCACCCAATACCACTTGCAGACCGGCCAAGGCCATGCCTTCCCACCAGTTGTTGTCTACGTTGTGGATTGCACGCGCTTCACCACGCAACGAGATGGTGTCGTTGATGCGGTAGAATGCACCCAGACCCAAGTTGGCGATGGTGTCTTCAGACTTTGGATCACGGCCGTTGTTTTTGCCGTTGTCAACGGTAGTTTTGCTGTGACCCACACCAACCAACACATAAGGCTTGTAAGAGCCTTTGTAGTTTTGGGTGATCAGATCAGAGGTCACATAGACGTTACCGCTCAATTGTTGGTGCTTGTAGTCCCATGGTTGACCACCAGCAAAACCAACGCCTGATTTGCCTTCAGACTTTTTGTTGGCACTTGCTTCACCGTTGGTTTGGCCGTATTCAACTTCTACGCCCATCCAAGGAGTCAGTTCGATACCAATGGCTCCTGCAACGTAAGCATCGCTTTTCAAGCCAACACCGCCGTTAGGCTTCATGGTGTTGATGTTGGTTGCGCTACCATTGCTTTGGGTCAGCACATCACGTTGGTTATCGTATGCTTCGTTCATGTAGTGATAACCGAGCATCAACGGAGTCACGGTGATACCGGCGTTTGCCATCATCGGCAGAGGAGCTGCCAGCAATACCGCCAGCGCAATCCGATTAAGTTTCATAAAAATCCTCCAGGGATTAGCGGATTAAGATCGGTCGAAACATCTTGTAAAGACATCTAAGCTTGCAACAAACATCGACCGTGCGATATTTTTGATTACGCAGGATATACGCTAAACCATAACATCTGTCTAGCTTGCTTGTCGATGCGGTGCTTACCAGTCCGTTGACGCAATTGTTGACAAATACACCAGTGTCGTCCGTTGCAGTTTAGTAAACTCTGTGAACAAACGAAAGAGTCTATCCAATTGAAAATTTTCATCAAAGCTCATCTGATTTACCGTTTTTTTGTCCGACATCTTGTGCTTTTTATACAGCAACTAAAATACTTTACAGTGTTAAAGTTTTCTGCATGGCTGCACAAAAAAAATACGGCTCACCCCTCATCTGAAAAAGCCTACCGTCAATCCCACAAACTCCACACTGGCTTCACATTGTTCGAGCTGCTGGTGGTGCTTTTGCTGCTGGCGATCTTGGCGGTGATCACTTTTCCAAAGATCACACAACAACTTATGCGCAGTGAAAAGATCCGTGTGCAGTATACGGGGTTGGGGTTATTACAGCAGAGTAAGTCCTTTGCATTGGCGTATCGTCAGCATATCTTGGTCTGTGGATCAAGCTCGTCAATCACCTGTAATGGTGAATGGAATAAGGGCTTATTGGCGTTTTATGATCAAAACCGTAATGCTCAACGTGACCCTGAAGAGAAAATCATTGGCTTTGAGCCGTTGGCCTTACAATATGGACGCTTAAGATGGAAGGGTGCTGGAGGGAGATCTTATATTTTATTCCAAAGTATCAATGGGATGCCTGTAGGATCTAATGGTAGCTTGATTTATTGCTCAGATGACTCCAAATACCATCTACAGCTGCTGATTAGCCGTACTGGCTTGATTCGTATCAGAGATTTGAATCAAGACAGCATTTTGGAGAATGCCAAGGGCGATGCAATTGATTGTGGCTGATACAATAGTTACACAATGCGCACATTGATCATTGCTTAGATACAGCTTGCGACGTACTGTAACGTTTTTTTCAGCAGATCGGCCAAATCCTTTATACTTTTTGGCCGTCCCTTGTGTCATGCAGGCCAATGTCAGGCTGCTGCTGTTTTGCTATGGAGCTTAAAGAATGAGCGAAGCGATTGTAATCGTTAATGGTGCACGCACCGCAATGGGTGGTTTTCAGGGTTCGTTATCCAGTGTAACTGCGCCTGAACTGGGTGCTGTAGCCATCAAAGCAGCGGTCGAACGCGCCGGTATCGCTCCTGAAGATGTGCAAGAAGTCATCATGGGTTGTGTGTTGCCTGCAGGTCTTAAGCAAGGCCCTGCTCGTCAGGCCATGCGTAAAGCCGGTCTGCCCGACTACACCGGCGCAGTCACCATCAACAAACTGTGTGGCTCTGGCATGAAAGCGGTCATGCAAGCGGCAGATATGCTCAAAGCCGAAAGCGCAGATGTGGTGGTCGCTGGCGGTATGGAATCCATGACCAATGCACCGTATGTCTTGGCGAAGGCTCGCGGCGGCTATCGCATGGGTCACGGCGAAATCAAAGATCATATGTTCTTTGATGGTTTGGAAGATGCTGAAACTGGCCGCCTGATGGGTTCGTTTGCCCAAGACATGGCCAACAAGCTGAGCTACACCCGTGAGCAAATGGATGAGTTTGCGATTCGCTCACTCAAACGCGCCCAAGACGCCATCAACAACGGCTGGTTCAAAGACGAAATCACCCCTGTGCTGGTCAAAGGCCGCAGCGGTGACGTGGCTGTTGAGCAAGATGAGCAACCACTCAATGCCAAACTCGATAAAATCCCAAGCTTGAAGCCAGCATTCGCCAAAGACGGCACGATTACTGCTGCCAACGCCAGCTCCATCTCCGATGGTGCATCGGCATTGGTATTGATGCGTGAATCGACTGCGGCGGCCAAAGGCTTGGCACCATTGGCACGGATTGTCGCGACCTCAAGCAACAGCCAACACCCCAGCGAATTTACCATTGCACCGGTTGGCGCAATCCAAAAAGTGTTGGATAAAGCAGGCTGGACAGCAGACAGCGTTGATCTGTGGGAAATCAATGAAGCATTTGCCATGGTCACCATGGCAGCCATCGACAAGTACAGCTTGGATGCAGGCAAAGTCAACATTCACGGTGGTGCTTGTGCGCTGGGTCATCCGGTTGGCTCGACAGGCTCACGCATTATCTTGTCGTTGATCCACGCGCTCAAACGCACTGGTGGCAGCAAAGGCGTTGCTGCCCTGTGTATCGGTGGCGGTGAAGCGACTGCGGTGGCGATTGAATTGATCTAAGGATCAAGAAATGAAACGGGGCTTGATGCCCCGTTTTTTTATGCCAGTACGGGAACGCCTTTGAAGGCGACGTAGAAAGTAGCCGCTAAATTGATCAACACCATCAGCCAAAACACCACCAAAAATTCTGTTTTTTGTGATTTGTGGCGTAAAAAAAGCTGCGCCCACAATGCACCTGACCATCCACCGATCAATGCCATCATCTGCAAAGTATTTTCAGGTGTGCGCCACTGTCCTGCTTGAGCGGCCTTTTTATCTTGGCGATAGACCAAGAATGTTGCTGCGCTCATCAGCAACACCCCCGCAAACCACCAGACGGGCAGTTTTCCCAATACCGTTAGACTGGCCACCAAGAGTAGATGTAGTGTTGCCAACAGACTTCTAGGTGCAACGATGGATGGACGATGTTTGGGACGTTTGGGTGTGCTGGCATATTGTATTGACAATGCATTCAAGCGTCCTTTGGCATCTTGGCTGGATTGAAACATGACAACATCGTCCAACTGTGGTCGTCGACCTTTGGGAAAGGCTGAAATATGCACAAAAAATCGCTGAGCATCGGTCATCGACTCAATAAATCCAAAGCCTCGATCATCGTTCCACTCGGTTAATTTTCCCTTGATTTTCATCGGTACTGCCCCTGTTTATTTCAACTTTTTCAACACTTCTGCCACTGCCACCAAGCCCATACTCGCGGTCATCACCGTGGCAGAGCCATAGCCCCCACAATGCAGGCCGCCGGTATTGCAGCTTTCGGGTTGATACGGCTGCTCGGTGGAATACACACAAGTGATGCCAAATTTTTCTTTGGGTTTCTTACACATGTTGTAGTCGTGGCGCAAAGTGCGACGGATTTTGGACAGCATGGGGTCGTATTCAGTTTGGGATAAATCGGCCACACGGATACTGAGCGGATCAATTTTGCCACCTGCTCCGCCCGATACCACCAAGGGGATTTTATGACGACGACAATATAGGATCAGGGCAATTTTGGCTTTGACATCATCGATACAGTCGAGCACCACATCAGGCGCAGTGGACAGCAAATTTGGCACATTTTCGGGCGTCAGAAAATCATCAATGATATTGAGCGTGATACGCGGATTGATGGCATGGATACGCTCCGCCATGGCACGGGTTTTTTCCATCCCGAGCGTCTGGCTGAGTGCAGGCAATTGCCGATTGATATTGGAGGCTACCAAAATATCCATATCCACCAGCGTGATCTGACCAATACCGGTACGCGCCAGCGCTTCCGCCGCCCAACTGCCCACCCCACCAATACCAATCACCATAAGGTGTGCTGCCTCAAAACGGGCAAAGCGATCTACGCCATACACACGGCCAATCCCTGCAAAACGGCGATCATACTCATCGTCTTCAGGGATGTGGGAGACACTCGACATCTGGCAAATCCGACCAAGCTAAACACTGGCGGGTATTGTGCCAAAGCTGACGCGCCAATGCAGGTTTTTCCATCTGCAACAGCTCCGCTAACCCGTCAAGGACATGTGGCAAATTGGCTGGCGTGTTGCGGGTACGCCGCTCATGCGG
>CALFYA010000177.1 GCA_937952925.1 uncultured Moraxellaceae bacterium | reverse complement strand
AGGCGGAAGTGATTCCTTAGCGGTATGGAAAGCCTCGGCTTGCTTGCTGTTTGAGTGTGTCAGACATGTTAAACATCATATTGCTTGAGCTTTGTTGACCATTCATGCGTTGTAGCTCCTGAATCATCCGCTCCTGCTGCTGAATCATCTGGTCGTTTTGACGGGGCAGTTCACCGGATAGCGTGGACATCTCTTGAGCAAGGGCATCTTGAGCTTCTTTAAAGCCTAGGTTTGCCATAATGGTCGCCATCATGCCGCCAATATTGTGATTGGTTTCATCACTAAGGCTTGCTGAGATTTTTGACCCCAGATACCAACCACCAGCACCTGCCAGCCCGACACCCGCACCTATTGCCACACGACCAACAATTGCAGCCGCAGTTGTTGCGCGCAAAACACTGCCCATTCCACCTGCTGCTGCACCAGCTGTGGCAGCACCACCCGCAGCTCCTGCAACACCCCCTGCAATACGACTACCAAAACCGGCAGCAGCCACAACAGCGAGACCACCAGCAGCAGCATATGCAGCAGCAGTCAATGTTTGGTTGGCTTGCATGATGTCTGTCAAACCTTGCTCAAAACCACCCAATGTTTTTTTGACTGAATCATAGACTTTGATTTGCGCTAGGATGTGCTCTTGTCCGAGGGCATGAGCTTGTGCTGGCTCAATCTGGGCTTTTTCCTTTGAAACACGATCAGCAGCACCAACTCCCTCCCACGAACCTTTGTCGATACGCTCAAACTCACCGTTATTTAGACCTGCGATGATCGACATCAGGCCAGATAGTGATTGCTGGTTGTGAAATATTTTACCAAACTCACCAGCGGCAACAATTTGTGCAGACTCCTTTTTAAGTGTAGTTGCCTTGATTCCATCACCCGATTTTTCAGCCTGAGCGATTTCTTTTTGTAAAGCTACAAAGCGAGGATTCTTAGACAGTTGGCGGTTCATCAGTTTGACCACAGCAGTGACTGTATCGACCCCAGCTTCTTTTTGTGTCGCCAAATAGCTGTTGATATCAAAGCCTATGCGATTGCCACGTAAGCCAATCTTTTTGAGAGGATCACCATTTTCTGGTTTGATATATTGCCCCACATACCGAGAAAAGTGTGGCTGACTAAAAAGATTGTATAAGTCACGCATATTGTCGGCGGCTTGGCTGGGCAAACCTGTGTATTTACGTGCAAGCTGCATATGTGTGGTGACTTGGTTTAAACCTTCTTCACCGCTATAACCTGCTGTTTTGGCGAACGGCAGCACTTCTGGCAGTAGTCGAGCCATGTCTTTGAGTTCAAAACCGCCCAGAAAGCCCGACGTGGTTGCACGATCTAACGCAGCTTGTGTGCGTTCTGGTGCAATCTCAAATTGCCGAATTTGGCGAGTCAGCAGAGCCACGTCTTGCTCTTCAGCCCCAGCAGCAAAACTGGTTTTTGCAATGGCTTTTAGCGGTTCTTTGAGTTCGTCGACTTTTTTGTACAAACCCGATGCTGCCAAGATACCAGTAGCATCACCAATCCCTTCGACGCTGCCGTGGCCTTGGCGCACAGCCTCCTTTGCGTAACCTGCAAGCTCCAAGTTTTTGGCTTTTACTTGCGCTGATGACATCCCAACATAACCACCCGTAATCGACGTGGTCGCATCAAACATCTTGGTTTCAAAAGACCGCGCACGCTCCAATGGGCTACGCACTACAGCATAAGCTGCTGCCGCGCCGCCCATAACACCACCAGCTACGCCTAGCATGCTATTGCCGCCACCTTTGGGCGTGTTGTTTTTGATATCGCGCTGATTGCGTGCAGCATCTGCCAAAGCACGCTGCAAATCTTGAGCATGCCGCGCTTGCTCAGACAACATCCGTGTCTGTAGCTGGTAATCCCGATTTTGCGATTTGAGCTGTTGACTGATTAAGCGCGTCTGGATGGATAGTTGACGATTGACACCCTCCAGCATGCGGTTTGTGCGTACCAGATCAACCGTTGCTGTATTGACCGTCTTTACTTCTGTCGTGGCTTGTTTGAGTTGATTGGTAAATTTGATAGATGCCTGAGTGGATAAGTTCCAGTTGGCTTCTATTTTTTTGGTCTGCTGGATTTGATCCGTGGTGATGCGATTCAGGTCTTTACCAGCCGTACCAGACAGCTTTAATACTAACGATACGGTGGTGGTCTTACTCATGTTTGCTGCTCTTTACTCTTACGACGGGTTGCAATCATCTTTTTGCCATTACTAGATGGGGCTGTGGAGTTTTGGCGGGTATTGTGTTGCCGCCCGACCTTGAGCATAGCTAGTGCTAAATCAACGGGCATTTGCAGGGCATCGGCATACGGTACACCAATCACCAGCAAAGCCCGTATTAGCTCAGCGTGTGCGTCTAGCTGCTCTCGGCTTGCTCCTTTGCATCAACCTCGGCAATCAGGGTTTGTAAGGTGCTGAGGTTTTGACGTGAGGATTCAGCCAAGGCGTCATAGGTCAATGGGTGTTGATTGCCTGCCTCGTCAATCAGCGTCGTCATTGCTGCCATCTCAGCCAATGCAATATATTGATTGGGCTTGAGCTGAGCTTGTGCATGTAAGCTCTGAGCCACAGTGATAGATTGGACAATCACGTCACGGCACTTGATGACATTTTGACCGTCTAAAACGATAATCGGGATGGGGAGTGAACCAGTGGTTTTCATTAGATCGACTCGCTAATCTTATCAGTTGTATAGGCTTGGATAGACCGCATGGCTTCAGAGTCTACAGCGAATTTTTCACCAACACTGACAACACCAACGCCTGTATAAGTGGTGCGATAACCACCGTCGATAGACTCAACTGTCAGTGTTGCGTCCTCCACACTTTCCCAGTCAAAGTCTCCTGTTTCAGGAATGTAAACATCAAAAGCCAAATTCGCTGTTTTGGTTGTCCGAGTCTGTTTGTTTGCTCGGCCTTTACGATTCATGGTGCTGACGAGCTTGCGCCCAGCTTGGATGTCTGGTGTGACTGATGCGCAGTCAAACTCCCGACCATTGACCGTTAGCACAATCGTGCCAACTAACTGATTATCCATAGTGGATACCCTCTGTTGATTTAGCCTATTGTCTTGTGTGAGGGTCAATAAAATCAGGCGGAAGTGATTCCAAATAAAAAGGGTCGCATTTGATTGCGACCCTTTGGGTAGTGTGGCCAGCGTTAGAAAACGTCGAGCGTCGTGCCAATCACATGCATGCCACGCACCCAATCTGCTGGAATCTGGCAATTGACACGATATGCATCATTGGGGTCAGCATCAACTGTCAGTGCATCTTTACGCGCATCGACGTTTTGCAGGATCTCAGCATCATCCAGCTTTTTGGCGGTGGTCAGCAGTAGCGTGCGCAGGTTGCGGCGTTGCTGTGCGGTGTTTTTGCGGCGTGGTTGCTGCTTGATCACTTGGCGCATGGTCTTGCGTACATAAGCCAGCACCAACGCACCGTTGACATCAAGCAAGAGGTCGTCCTCTTCGCCTTCAGGTGTTTTTGCATACGTTGTAATAGCTCGCACAATCTCGGGCACACCATCAGCCCCAGTACGGATGACACACACGCCGTTTTGCAGGGCTTGCTCAATACGTGTATTGGTCAATTCATACTGTTTTTCGACCGGCGTTAGACCCGTCAAATTAACCCCATTGAAAGGCAGGGCAGGGTCTGCACTGTCCGCCAATGCTGCTGCAATTGATGCAGCAATCTCAGGCTCTTGACCTGTTGCGCCGTGGTAGCACGCGGCTACAATGCGGTAGCTGGTTTCGACTGGGGCAAGGGCGGCAAAAGCCTCGGCATCGACAATATTAGCAAACGGTACAATCAAGATGGCGTCGCGTTGCTCGGTGGAGCTGCTCACAAAATTAAGGTGCTGTGCCCATGCCAATGCGTCAGCTTCTAACGCGATGGGCGCAGGGACAACAATAATGGTGTGACCAAGCGGCTCAATCGTATCCATCACGCTGCCCATGTCTTCAAAACTGAATGTCTGGTTTGCAATACCCAGTGCGGTAGCAATATCGAGTGATGCACCTAGGCTTGGCAAAAACTCTACAGTCTGTGGCGCAGATGACAAACGAGTCAGTGAAAGCGTAAATGTACCGTCTACTAGTGTTTCAGTGGATTCCACAAAAGAGACGCTGAGTTCTAACGCTCGGATTGCAAGGTCATCATTAAAATCAGTGATAGCACCACCGCCACCATCAGTGCTGATGAGTAAACGCTGATTGAGTGTAAACGATTCACGGTCGATCAAAATCGACTGCGGTGCACCACCATTGATGCTAAATGACAGTACTGCATGACCCGTAGCAACACCATCATTGACAGCAGCACCGTAGTACCAGATCGGGTCGCCAGCTCCAGCCCCAGCAAATGTTGCCAGCGTGACCGTATTGACGGTTGTGGTGCTTGCACGCAAAGCTTCAACATCCACTAGACTATTCGTCTTGATCGCTGCTGTAATCATGCGCACGGCTTGGCTACCTGCGCCAAAGCTTGCTTTTGCACCAGCCGCGTCATAGATCGGGATGGGGCTTGTTGTACCGGTGGTGTCTTCAGTGACAAACAGCACGCGCTGGCGATTGTCTGGCAAGCCACTGCGTTGGGTGTTGGTGTTGATGTCGGTGTAAACATCGGGGCGGCGGATGCCGGTTGGGATACTCATGACTGCTCCTTAAATGTTTCGTTTCACTGTTGCACTGGCTTGTACAATCGCAAATTCGCTACCTGCGCTAAGACCACCCGCGTTTTGGGCGTTGAAGTCGAGTGTTAGCTGTTGGGTTTGGTCGGTACTTGCTAATAAAAAACTTTGTTCGGTGAATGTGCCGCGGGTGCAGCCATCGTTTGTGATGTAGACAACTCCAAATGTGGATGACGTGTTTGGCAAATAATCAATAACGATGGTTGCCTTAACTTTCATCAGACGTGTGGTTGAGTTAGCATTTAGGCTTTGCGACCAAAACACGCCGTAACTACCAC
>CALFYA010000176.1 GCA_937952925.1 uncultured Moraxellaceae bacterium | reverse complement strand
TGGCACGATTTTGCCAAGCAACGCGGCTCACGCATGAAATGTCAACAGACCCTAGTCACGCACTACTCCCCGAGCAACACAACATGTCCGATAGCTTCATCATTAATCGCCTACTTCTGCTCACATTATTGGTTGGCCTATTGGCACTGAGCTATCAGGTTTTATCCTTTTTTATTATTCCAGTGGTGTGGGCGGCGATTTTGGGCTATGTCACATGGCCGCTGTATCGCAGACTCAATCGCCGGCTGAACGGGCGGCGCAATCTCAGCTCCATCATCATGGTGCTGGGATTGGTGGTGGTGATTGGAGTGCCTTTAATCATTGGTGCTTATTTTTTGCAGCAAGAAGCGCGTAGCCTGTATTTTACCATTCAAATCCAAATGCAAGCGGGTACTGTACACCTCCCCGATTTGATTCAAAAACTGCCGTCGATTGGCCCTCAACTCGAAAAAATCGTGGAGGAAATGAATGCTGATCCTGAGCAGTTGATGGTACGCATTCAAGATTGGTTGCAAGCGCATTTGGCCTATGGCAAAGAATTACTCAATCAAATTTCACAAAATCTGGCACGACTGACGTTTGCTTTGTTTACCTTATTTTTTATGTATCGCGATGGCGAACGGATCTTGGAACAAGTGCAAATTGCACTGCATAAAATCTTGGGGCAACGCTCCGAAAACTACCTCAATGCCATTGGTCAAACCACACAGGCGGTGGTGTATGGGATTGGCCTAACTGCCCTCGCCCAAGCCATGCTTGCTGGTTTGGGCTATGCGGTGGCGGGTGCACCGAGTCCGATTTTGCTCACCCTGATGACCTTGCTGATTGCCCTGATTCCATTTGGGACGCCATTTGCGTGGGGTGGCGTCGCGATCTGGATGCTCGCCAAAGGGCAAACCGTTCCTGCGATTGGCTTGATTTTGTGGGGGGTGTTTGTGGTCAGCTGGATCGACAACATCATCCGCCCGATGGTGATTTCGGGCGCAACCAAAGTGCCGTTTTTGCTGATCATGTTTGGGGTACTTGGGGGTTTGGGCGCATTTGGTATGGTGGGTTTGTTTATTGGCCCTGTGATTTTGGCGGTGTTGCTGGCGGTGTGGCGCGAGTGGCTGGGGCATCAGCGCCCCAGCGCTCGTCCAAACGATACCCCGCCACAACCACTATAGAAACTGCTCCAGCACACTATTGAGGTACTGTAAGCCCAGCGGTGTGGTGGCAAGCATACTGGGATCAGCCTGTAATAAGCCCTGTACGCGTAGAGCATCAAGTGTGGGCTGCAATGCGATCAGATCCTGCCCTGTCCGCTCGGCGTATAGATGGCTCGGTACGCCATCGACCAATCGTAGGCCATTCATCAAAAACTCAAACGGCAAATCTTCAGCTTCAATAGCTTGCACCTGTAGCGCAAGGGCAGGCTGCTGTGCCAGATAATCTTTGGGCAGTCGACTTTTTTGGAAGCGTTCAATCCGATCTGGCCATGTGATCTTGCCATGCGCGCCTGCACCGGCCGCCAGATAATCACCAAACTGCCAGTAGTTGAGATTGTGCCGACACGGTTGCTCTTTTGCCCATGCCGACACTTCATATTGACGAAAACCAGCCGCACGCAAGACGACTTCGCCAGCCGCTTGGATTTCGGCCAAACGATCTTCATCGGGCAAGGTTGGCTGCGTGCGGAAAAACACCGTATTGGGTTCGATGGTCAGCTGATACCACGAAATATGGGTAGCGCCGCAATCTATCGCAGTCTGTAAGTCATACACCGCTTGGGCTACGGTCTGCTCTGGCAAACCATGCATCAAATCCACATTGACCCGCGCAAAGCCTGCTTGCTTGGCCTGCCGAATCGAGCGCATCGCATCGGCAGCCGAATGCACCCGACCGAGCACCTTCAGGCGTTCATCATCAAAGGTCTGCACACCGAGCGACAGCCGATTGATCCCTGCGGCCAAATAGCCTTCAAATGGCTCATGCTCCAGCGTGCCCGAATTGGCCTCTAGGGTGATTTCACAATCTGCGCTAAACGGAATCACTGCTCGTAATTGGGCAAATAGCTGTTGATAGCCTTGTGCCGAGATCAACGATGGCGTACCCCCACCGACAAACACACTGCTAATACTGCGTCCTTGCGCACGCTCAACTTGTGCCGCCACATCGGCCACCAGCGCAGCTAAATATTGCTGCTTGATCTCCACCGTGAGTCCACCTTGTGGCACGGCATGTGAATTAAAATCGCAATACGGGCATTTTTTCACACACCACGGCATGTGAAGATATAACGCAAGTGGAATGTGCTGTGGCAGCATACAACGAGACTCAATTGGGAGGAGCTTTCATGGCCTATTGGCTGATGAAATCAGAGCCAGAAACCTTTGGCATTGATCACCTACAGGCACGCGGTGTCGCCCTATGGGATGGCGTGCGCAATTATCAGGCACGCAACTTCCTACGGCAAATGCAAATTGGCGATGAGGCGCTGTTTTATCATTCCAACTGCAAACAGATTGGCGTGGTTGGACAGATGAAGATTGTCAAAGCCGGTTATCCTGATCCGACCCAATTTGATCCAAACCATCGCTACTATGATCCCAAATCAACCCTCGATAATCCGCGCTGGACAGGGGTTGATGTGGCATTTGTGGAAAAATGGCCGTCTGTACTCTCGCTGGATACGCTCAAATCACTCCCCGAACTTGGCGAACTCGCTTTACTTCGGCGTGGCAATCGCTTATCTCTCATGCCATTGAGCATTCAAGAATGGAATGCCATCTTGGCGCAACGTCCACACTGTTAATCTGGATCTGATGATGAACATGAAATATATTGTACTCCTTCCTATGATTGCCATGCTGAGTGCCTGTGGTGGTGGTAGCGGTGATACCAATACATCCACGACCAGCCCACATGGTGCTGGTGGTTTGTTTTTTGGTGCGTATGCTGAGACCGCTGGAGGGACTGATGCCGAGTCCGCCGTTGGCGGCTTGTATTTGCAACTGCCGAGCAAAGATTCAGACTTCAATGGCCGTATGTCATTTCAATACAAAGACTGTCAAAACACCAATGCTTTAAAAATTAGCGGTGAAAAACTGCTCAAAGAACTGACACTCGGTCGTGTGGAAGGATTACTTGATCCTGTTGCCACCGATGATCAGAAAGTGTTTTTTAGTTTTTCGGGCAGTTACAGCAGCAGTAGTGCTGCTTATAGTGGTAGCTATAATCGCGTGGGCACCACGAGCAATGAAGCACGGACAGCTGCAGGCTGCTTGTCGTATATGCTGGCCTATAAAGGCCAGTGGGTGGCGTGGCCACAAGGTAGCCACGCCCCTGCCGAATTCCAAATCACCCAAAGCGCAGGGGTGGTACAGTGGCCTGTCGTGGCCAATATGAGTAAAACGGTGGTGATGTTTTTAGATCCGAGCAAAGTCGTCACTGCAGGCGCAGATGCACTGGTCTTGCAGCGGATTGTCAATGCGTTACCTGCCACCACCCTTGCACCAAGTGGCAGCAGTGGCAAAACCTATCGGGTGGTGGTGCAGGCCTTTGATGCCAGCAATCGCTTGATCGCTTATGACGACGCGACAATGACCTTCTAAACGTCACCTACACACAAATCACCAGAGCAGGCGTTACAATCGCCTGCTCTTTTATTTTGCAGTCTTGTTATGCCGTGGTCTCACCCTAGCGCTCGTGCTGAGCTAAAAACCTTACTGCACCTGATGTTGCCGATCTTGATCACCCAGATGGCACAAGCCGCTTATGGGCTAGTGGATACCATCATGGCAGGCAGCGTATCGCCTGCGGATTTGGCTGCGGTGGCGATTGGGGCGGGCTTATGGCTACCGGCGTTTTTGTTTATCAGTGGCGTGATGATGGCCACCACGCCACTGGTCGCACAAGCGGTGGGTGCAGGCGAGCGCGACCAAGCCGCCATTATCACTCGTCAATCTTTATGGACAGCTTTCGGTTTGGGGTTGATCGGGATGCTGCTGCTGCGTAGCACGGTGTGGCTGTTTGAGCCGCTGGGCATTCCCCAGCATCTACAAGACAAGACTGCGCTTTATATTACCGGTGTCTCGTTTGGCTTACCGGCGGTGGGGCTATATACCGCCTTGCGTGGCTATAGCGAAGCACTCGGGCATCCACGCCCAATTACCGTGTTTAGCATCATCGGACTGTTGCTCAATATCCCGCTCAACTATGCCTTTATCTATGGTTTTGGCCTGATTCCAGCCATGGGTGGCGCGGGGTGTGGCTTTGCCACGGCCATTACCATTTGGCTGATGGTCGGTGCATTGTTGGTGTATGTCACCCATGCACGAGCATTTCGTGGCATTCGTTTATTTCACCGTCTAGATCGACCTGATCCGGTGTTGATCAAACGAATTTTGCTGCTTGGCTTGCCAATTGGCGTGGCGATCTTTTTTGAAACCAGTTTATTTAGTTTGGCCGCGTTGGTGCTGAGTCCTTTGGGCGAAACGGTGGTGGCCGCACATCAAATTGCCCTTTCCGTCACCTCTCAGCTGTTTATGATTCCACTGTCGCTGGCAATGGCGCTGACCATTCGCATCGGCCAGCTGTATGGCGAACAAAACTGGGAGCTGCTGCGTGTGGTGCGGCGGTTGGGCTTGTGGACAGGCACAGCGCTGGCTTGTTGCTCGATGCTGTTGATTTTTTTCACCCGTGATGTGATGGCCGCCGCCTATACTTCCGATATCCAAGTTCAACAACTTGCGGTGCATTTATTGATATTTGCCTTGGCCTATCAAATTTTTGATTCATGGCAAGTCACCTCAGCAGGGATTTTGCGTGGTCTCCAAGACACCGCGATCCCGATGTGGCTGACCTTATTTTGCTATTGGCTGATCGCACTGCCGCTGGGGATTGTGTTGTCACGCGTGGCAGGCTTTGGGGCGCAAGGGTTTTGGTTTGGCTTGGTGGTGGGGCTAGGTCTGGCAGCCTTCCTGCTGTTGTGGCGACTCAAGGTACGACAGCAACAACTGTACGCGGTCGAACAAAAGCGCTAACAACTTGCATGATTGACGGCTTGGTGTTGATACTTTGCCCATGACACACTGCAACCAGATGTGTTATCCACTGACACAGCAGGACTTACGTTCAATCATCGAATCTATAAGAGGGCTTTATCGTGTCAGATCGCGCTAGCACCCCTGCCCGACGCTTTATGAAACTCGCTGGCATGACCGCGAGTATTGCCTCCAAAGCGGTCGGCCACTCCATCAAATCGATCAATGCCAGCGAAGAAGAAAAAGCCGCTGCCCGCGCCAAAATGCTCGAAGAAGTGGGGCTACAAATCGCCAAAACCTTGGGTGAAATGAAAGGTGCAGTGATGAAAGTGGGGCAAATTGCCTCACAATATCAAGATATTTTTCCGCCCGAAATTGCCAATGCGATGCGCACCTTGCAGCGCCAAGCACCAGCGGTGCCGTTTGCGGTGATTGCCACCCAAATCGAAAAAGAACTCGGCAAACCGATCAAGGAATTGTTTGCCTCGATTGAAGAGCAACCCTTCGCCGCCGCGTCGATTGGTCAAGTCCATCGTGCGGTGTTGCCTAGCGGTCAAGGTGTGGTGGTCAAGGTGCAATACCCGAATGTCGATGAATGCTGTGATAGCGACCTCAAGCAAGTGCGGATGGCATTGCGTTTGGCAGGGGTGCTCAAAATCGACAAGCAACTGCAAGAAGAACTGTTTAATGAAATCCAAGATAGCTTACACGCTGAGCTGGATTACACGATGGAGGCGCACAATCTGCAAGTGTTTGCCGCCTTCCACGCGCAGCTCGACAGCAAGGTGATCATCCCCAAGGTATTTGCGGACTATTCGAGTCGTCGGGTGCTGACCTTGAGCGAAGAGCGCGGTGAGTCGATCCAAACAGCGTCCACTTGGCCGCTTGAGGTGCGTAACGAATTGGGTAATCGCCTGTTTACCTTGATGAGCCATCAGATTTTTTATCTCAACAGTTTCCACTGCGATCCTCACCCTGGCAACTTTGCCTTCCGTGACGATGGCTCGGTGGTGGTGTACGATTTTGGCTGTATCAAAGAATTGCCGCTGCCCGTGGTCGAAACCTATAAGACCTTGCTGCGGGCAGCACGTCATGAAGATGTGGCAGGCATTGAAGATGCGCTGCGCACCCTCAAAGTACGCAACCATCAAGGTCAAATTCCGGCGGACTTTTATCGGGAATGGGTCAACTTGCTGTTGCCGCCGCTCAATGGCGAATTTGATTTTGGCGAAAGCGATTTGCACCATCAAACCGTTGGTGCACTCAAACGCTCACTCAAATATTGGGATAGCTTTCAGCCCTCTGCCGATACCATGATGATCAATCGTGCGGTATCAGGGCATTATTGGAATATGGTGTCACTCAAGGTGATTGAAAACTTTCGACCGCATGTGGATCGGGTGGTGGCTTAACCAGCAGATTGCCCGCTGATCGACAGCGGGCAGTCCACACAGATCAAGGCAAACGCTTTTGAATTTCAAACAACAACTGCTCTGGCGCAAAACGCTGAATCTGATGAATCCACGACCATGGATGTTTGGGCACCACTGGATTGGCTTCACCGGCTGCAATCGCATTGACGATCTCTTTGGCGACATCTTCAGCTTTGGACACCAGCGGCAAACCGCGTGGACTAATGCCATTTAACATATCGGTTTTGACAAAACTGGGATGTACCACGGTCACACCAATCTGCTCACGTGATAGTCGTCCACGAATCCCATTGAAATAATTGGTGACTGCCGCTTTACTCGCCGAATATGCGGCACTGCTTGGCAGCGGCATAAACGCCGAAAATGACGAAATCGCCACAATCCGCCCACCTTTGCCCTGATCACGAAAAATCGAAATCGCCGCTTCACTGGTGGCAATTGCTCCCATCACGTTGGTGGCAAAAATCGCGGCGTCTTTATCCATCCGAGCATCACCGGCTTTACGCAAGCGCAAAATGCCAGCATTGGCGATCACCACATCGGTACCCCCGAGTAAATCTGCCAATCCACGCAAGGTGGGAATCACTTGATCGGTATCGGTCACATCCAGCTGTGCCACTTCGATTTGTACCGTTGCTCCGGCTTGCTCCCGTAGACGCTCAGCAAGCCGAATCAAGTTGTCAAGTCGACGTGCCACCAATCCCACATGCATCCCACGACGCACACACTCCACCGCAAGCGCTTCACCAATCCCACTCGATGCACCCGTAATGATCACCCGTTGACCGGCCAACGATGGACGCGATTTGAATAACATGGGGGAGGCTTCCTCTGATTGTTGTGGCGCTAGCATAGCGGATTGACTGGCAAAAACCGAATCGTCGCCGTGTTTTTTTGATATTTTTTGCAATCAAACCGTCACGATCCCATCATCAAACCATCATGTTGATGACACAGGCTACTGCTGTTTTTCATATTGACATTGAGTGGGCATCACGATGCAAAAGCAGTGGTTGAGTCTGATGGTAACTGCGGCAATCAGCAGCAGCGTCTTGGTTGGTTGTGGCAGCAGCGATAGCGACAACAGCAGTGTCGTCGTGCCTACTCCCAAAAGTATTGAGGTCAAAAAAATTGGCCGCTTTGAGACCAACTTATTTAATGAAGGTGCGTCTGAAATCCCTGCGTTTGATGCGATCAGCAAACGCGCATTTGTAGTCAATGCCAAACTGAAAACCGTGCAAGTGCTTGAT
>CALFYA010000175.1 GCA_937952925.1 uncultured Moraxellaceae bacterium | reverse complement strand
AGTTTTTTGCCGGTGATGTGTTTGAATGGCTCAAAGACAGCTCAGAAAAATATGATGTGATTTTTATTGATCCACCGACTTTCTCCAACTCGAAAAAGTTTTCGGGGACGTTTGATGTGCAGCGCGATCATGCCTCGCTGATCCGGCGTGCCATGAATCGTTTGAGTCCAGAAGGAACGCTGTATTTTTCCAACAACTTCCGCCGTTTTGAGCTAGACGACAGTTTGCGTGAATGGTGTGAGATTACCGAAATCAGTCACCACACCGTTGGCTTTGATTTCAAACGCAATCAAGGCATCCATCGGGCGTGGCGAATTCGGCACTTGATCGGCTAAAACAAAAAACGCTGATGTTGGCTCACCACATCAGCGTCAGTTTGGGTTTAAAGCGGTATTTAAAACGTCACCACTTCAACGGTCACTGTGCCAATTGAAATGTCGCGCAGCTCAATATCCCCACCAAAGAAGGTAATCCCTTCGGCGTTGGTAATATCTGCAATTTGATCAAGGTTGCCCGACCAACGGAAGCTATAGCGCTCCGAGCCAATTTCCTTGGCGCTCAAGGTGTTAAATAGCTCTTGGCTATTGGACATTGCACCATTCCCCGTCAAAATCTGGCGATTTTGCCAATCCATCAAGGTTTGAGTCGTCGACAGATCAGGTGCGGGGGATGCACTCGCCAATACAATCCGAATCTGCTCTAGTGGACTCAGTTTGGACTGATTTTCTGCGTTGATGACCAATGGGCGATCTTCAGCGACCTGCAAATAACGGGCATCAAGCTCGCTATCGGATAACGGCTGAATGGCATACGCCGCACTGGTACACACTAGCACCGACAACGCCAAGGTTTGACGCACTATCCGTGATATCGGGTGTAAGCGAACGACCATATGAGATGCTGGCGCTATGGGCATAATGCAGGTTGATCGTAATGGCATCGCGCTTCGCTCCTTGCCCCAAAGTGTTATTGTCATGTCAGCCCCAATCTAACAAGAACACCAACGCGCTGCAATGATGCAGCCCATTGGTCTGACGAATAGCAAGTTTCAGGGTCTGTTGACATTTCATGCGTGAGCCGCGTTGCTTGGCAAAATCGTGCCAGC
>CALFYA010000174.1 GCA_937952925.1 uncultured Moraxellaceae bacterium | reverse complement strand
TCCACCAAATCGGCTTGGCGGAACAGTTCCACCTCGGTGTCAAACATAAAAGTACGGATTTTGTGGTGTTGGCTGATCATCAAGATGGTCTGAATCTCATCAATTTCAGGCCGAGTCGCCAAGTAAGCTTTGGCTTCACGGATCGATGGCGGCAAATAATCCACGGTGTGATCAGTCCAAATTCCCACATCATGAAACGCCAACGCAATCGCCGCTTGCTCTAGATCAACAGGAGTGTCGTACAGCAGGCCAAGCGCCTGATAAATATTGAGCACCCGATAACAGTGATTGCGATAGCCGATAAAATTCGCACCGATCTGCTCACGGTACGCGTTTAAAATCGCATCTAAAGTGGGGTGCGTGGTGATCATGTTGTTGCTCCAATCGCATCAAGAGGTTGTGGCGGCCATACATTCGGCTGGGCAGGGGCAAAAATCATCGTGCCATAGGCCAATACCTCGACCATGCCTTGATCTGCACCAATATCCGACATCTCCAGACGCACACCCAAAATTTGGGTCGCACCTTGTGCGGCGGCGTTGGCCTTGAGGCGCACGATTGCTTCACGCCGTGCTCGATCGAGCAGGGTTTCATAGGTGGTCAGATTACCGCCCAACAGATTGTGGATATTTGCCCACACCAATTTAAAATAATCTTGAGCAATCACCACACTCGCGCACACCAGCTGGCCGTTGGCTTCGGGGTGGATAAAGCGCTCGCTGCTGATGCGGATATTGGCCAGACGGGCTTCGTCTTGTAGTAATTGCGCCCAGTGCCGCTGTTCGGCTTGGCGACCAAACCACCAACCTGCGGTAAACAGCAGCAAAAACAATCCAATCTGGATCAGAATTTCCATGATTAACCTTGATGCGGCAGTGGTGGAGGATTATGGCTCTGCATCGCTTGTAGGGGTTCGGCAATCACCGCAGTGCCATACACAAACAGCTCTGCGGCACCTTGCGCAATGCTGGAGGTGGAAAAGCGAATCCCCACCACCGCGTTTGCACCCAATTGGCGGGCTTTGGCGATCATCCGATCAAGCGCTTCTTGGCGCGATTCTTCAAGCAGTTCGGTGTAGGCGGTCAGTTCACCCCCCACGATGTTTTTGAGGCTGGCAAAAATGTCTTTGCCCACATGTTTGCTGCGTACGGTGCTGCCGTACACCACATCGAGTTGTTGGATGATGCGGTGATTGGGTAGGTGTTCGAGATTGGACAACAACATGCCAATAAACCTCAATGATTTGGCTGGTTTAGCTCACAGATTAACAAGAGCCGCAACAAAACAATGTTGAGCAATCGTGAGCCTGCGCATGGGTGGGTGAGATTGAGCTCCAATCGTTGTATGATCAACCCACAATGACAACACCAGATGCTTTGTTGATGAATACCTATTACCATGTCACAGTGCTATCCAATTTTGCACAAGCCTTTGATAAATATCGGCGTTGCTACGATAAAGCTGCCCTGATCCAAAGCCATTTTCCCCAGCAATTTTTTGTGTTGCATTCCCATGAGTTGTCGATTGGTCTGCAAAAAGCGCAACAGTTGCTTGAACGCTTAAACCTCCCACAAGATCGACTGTTGGTGCTGTGTGCTCGCCTAGATCCTGATGAGTTGTATGCGGATCATGCGTCAGGGCGTGGGCAGTATCTCAAGCAGTCATTTTTACCGATTGATCATGTGGCGGTGCTGGATGCAGCAGGACAGTTGCAACCGATCAGTGATGAATCTGCTTATGCCGATTCGCTGCGCATCTTGCATCCACAGTTGCATGACTATGCCGCACTGCAACCGCGTAGCCTATCGGTGTTGCCAATTGCCCAAGCATGTCAGGCAGCGTGTCGTTTTTGTTTTTCAGAAAGTAGTGTGTCGGTTGAGCAAACCCAACATCCCATTGATGTGGTGGGTCTTGAGGGCTGGTGTCATGTGGCACAGCGGGCAGGGGCGAGCCGCTTTGTGATCACAGGGGGTGGCGAGTCTGGGTTGTTGCCGCATGCGCAGTTGGTGGCGTTGATTGGATTGGGTGCACGGTATTTTAAGCGCACGACATTGATTAGCAATGGTTATCACTTGGCAAAACATCGCGACATTGCCCAACGTTTGGCGGATTATCAGGCGGCGGGATTATCGGTGCTGTCGTTGTCACGTCATCATCATGATCCAATCCAAAATGCACAGATCATGGGCTTGGATACGCAGACCGAGCGAGTGTTGCAGGCGATCCAACAGACCCACATCACGCCGCGTTTGGTGGTGGTGTTGCAGCGCGGGGGCATTGATGATGCGATGAGCCTGCGGGCGTATGTGGATTGGGCGGTGGCACAGGGTGTGCGTGAACTGTGTTTCAAAGAATTGTATATTTCGACCTTACAAGAATCGGCTTATCACGACCAACCCAACAACCAATGGTCACGCGAGCATCAGGTGTCATTATCCTTGATCACGCATTGGTTTGCCCAATGGGGCTTTGAGGTGTCGTCACGGTTGCCTTGGGGTGCTCCCATCCTGACAGGCCAATGGCAAGGGCAGCGCTTGGCTGTGGCGGCGTATACTGAGCCGAGTGTGTTTTGGGAGCGCAGTCGGGGGATGGCCAGAAGTTGGAATCTGATGGCAGATGGGCGCTGTTTGGTCTCCTTGGAAGATCAAGCCAGTCAGATCCGTGTGGAGGATGTGGCGTTGCCTGTGCAATGGTCGGCTGTGGAGGTACATGATGGATTTTGAACAATTCCAAAAACAAAAAGCCCAGTTGCTGGCCGAACGGCCTGATCTTGTCGATTACAGTGATACCCGTTTTGCACAGATTGCACAACAATCGTGTCCTCTCCCACCATTACACCGACCAGACAAAGCACATCGCTGTCATTTGGCCGAATGGTGGTTGGATCAGATGGGATGGCCGCGCCATCTCAAACCACAGGCGTTGGTGAGTCAGGGCGTGCGCCATTCGTTGCAGGTGTTGATGCAACATTGGGCAAGTCGGCACAGTCGTTTGGCACTGCCGAGTGATGTCTATCCGGTCTATCAACAGCAGGCCACCCATGCTGGCGTGCCATGGCAAGGCTTTGCGACCGCAACGGGCTGGCCGACCCACTGGCCGGATGTCGAGGTGGTGCTATTGACCTTGCCACACAAACCGTGGGGACAGACCTTGGATGGCGTGGCGTTGCAAGCGCTGCTCGATTGGCTGGCCGAGCGCCCAGTTCGTCGTGTGGTGATTGATGCGGTGTATCAATTCGATGCCCAGTGGCCGCTGGCGATACAAGCCTTATGGCACAGTGGACAGGCGATGATTTTGCATTCGTTGTCCAAAGCGTGGGCAATGCCGTGGGTGATGGGAGTGTGTTTGGTGCCTGCGGTGGATGTGGCATGGTGGACGCCAATATTTCGGCAGCAGTCGCCGAGTCAAGCACAATTGTGTCAGGCACAGGCATTGCTGACCCAAGCAACCGCATATCCTGCCACGTTGTGGCAGCAGGTCAATCATGCCAAACAACAACTGCAAGACAGATTGCATCATCATCAGATCCCCATTTTGCCCGTTCTCCCGCAAGCCAGCTATTTTGTGGTGACACCCATCGCATGGTCGTCGTTGTGCCAACAGGGGATCTTGGGCGTGCCTGCACAAGTTTTTGGGGCGACACCCGACTGGACGGTGTTGACGGCCTGTGCATATTTAAAAAAAAGCCTCTAGGGATAAGCTAGAGGCAGAGGTAAAACAAGGCTGGACACTCCTCCAAGGTGGGTCAGTGCAGCGCTTAAAAACGGTGCTTCTCTTTCATCCCTTGACGATACTGTTGTAGCTCATTGGTGGACAGCTGGCCGTCACGATTTTGGTCGATTTGGGCAAAACGTTTGGCGACACGCGGTAAATCAGCCTGTGCTTCGGCAAGGCTAATCTTGCCATCACGATTGCCATCGGCTTTTTGAAACTTGGCTTTGATGTGCTCTGCACGTTTGCTCTGACGTTCGGTGTTCCATTGCGCTTTCATGCCTTCAAATTCGGCGAGGCTCAGTTGACCGTTTTTGTCTTTATCGGCTTGCTCAAAGCGTTGTTTGCTGTGCTGCTGATGATCGGTGGGAGCGGCCATACTGCCAAACGAGACGGTAGCCATCAGTGTCGCAACGATGATCGAGGAGTATTTCATGAATCGTTCTCTCAGGATTAGTCGATAGATTCAAGATAAGCCACAACCGCGCAGCAACCATGAAGCAACTTTGTAGGAGTGGTGGAGGGTGTGGCCGCTTGTGTAGAGAAACACAAGGGTTGTGTGTGGATGGCTAGATGGGATGGATTCCCAACGTTCTGGGAATCACATCGCGCTGACGGTAACGCTTACACTTCGAGTTTATAACCAACCCCATACACTGAGCGGATCAGCTCTTCGGCCGACACGGTGGAGAGTTTGCGGCGTAAGTTTTTGATATGGCTGTCGATGGTGCGATCAGTGACCACACGGTGATCATCGTACACTTGATCAATCAGTTGATCGCGGGGAAACACCCGACCAGGTACCGAGGCGAGGGTATGCAGTAAGCGAAACTCTGCCGGTGTCAGGTCAAGCAGTTGGCCTTGCCAGCGCGCTTCAAAACGCTCAGGGTCGATTTTGAGATCACCGGTATCGGGTGTGGTGTGGCGTGGGGTATTGGGCACGCGGCGCAAAATCACCTTGACCCGCGCCATCACTTCGCGTGGGCTAAACGGCTTACAAATATAATCATCCGCGCCAATCTCAAGACCCAGCAGACGGTCAATTTCTTCGACACGCGCGGTCACCATAATAATCGGCACTTGTGAAATACGGCGGATATCTTTGCAAATATCTAGACCATCCCGACCGGGTAGCATCAAATCAAGCAAGACCAGATCGGGCTGGAAGGCTTGAAAACGTGGCAGTGCTTCACGGCCATGATTGACCCAATCGGTTTGATAGCCTGCCGCGCCCAGATAATCGAGTAGCAACTGGGCAAGCTTTGGTTCGTCTTCGATGATTTGAATCCGAAACGGTGCAGCAGGGGGGGTAATATCGGTCATGACACAATCCTCAATGTTGTCGGTTTTAGTGTTTGGGTTCGGGTTGGCGTTGTGGCAATTCAATATGCAGCCACAAACCACCCATGGATGAAGGAGAGGCGTGAATCTTGCCGCCATGCGCTTCGACGATGGTTTGGCACAGCGGTAGCCCCAATCCCGCGCCACCGGTGGCACGATTACGTGAGGCTTCAACGCGGTATAAACGCTCAAATAAACGCGGCAGATCCGCCGGCGCAACACTCGGCGCAGTGTCTTGGATGTCTAGCCAAATCATCTCACCATGCACCGAGAGTTTGACCTCGACCACGCCACCAGCATCGGTGTAGCGCACGCTATTTTCCAGCAAATTCCCCACCAGTTGCTGCAGGCGTTTTTCATCACCTTCCAAATCAACCGCGTGTTCGGGCAATTGGGTGCGTAGGGTTAAGCCATGCTCTTGTAGGCGTTCACTAAACGCCATACACGTTTGCTCAACTGACTCGGCCACATCAAATTCACGGAATTGATAGCGCAGAGCGCCCACATCCGACAGCGCCAGTTGATACAGATCATCGACCAAACGGGTCAGTGAAGTCACTTCGTTTTGGAGCGAATTGATCGCATCGGGGGTGGGCTTGCGGATGCCATCTTGGATTGCTTCAAGCTCACCTTTGAGGATCGCGAGGGGCGTGCGCAATTCATGGGAAATATCGGCGACAAAATTGCGGCGCATCCGCTCGTTGTTGCCGAGGGTGGCAGCAAGACTATTGAAATCACGCGCCAATTGTCCCAGTTCATCTTGGCGCGTTGCTGGAATCTGGGTGTCGTATTGACCGGTGGACAGCTGGCGTGTGCCATGTGCCAATTGACGGATGGGAGCCAAAAAACGCCTCGCCAGCAACAAGGCCACCAGTAAGGCTAAGACCGCAGATAACAACATAATCAACATGCTTGAGCGGCGTTGCTGTTCCAAAAAGCGGCGTTCACCGCGGCTAATGGTGCGTTGCCGTGCGGAGACCACCAACTGCCCCACATATTCACCACCAATCACAATGCCAAACCGTTGCGCTTCTTGGCTGGGCGTGCGATTGCCTGCAATCACCCGACCTTGCGGATCAAGTAAGCTCCAATGGGCGCGGAGTTGGCGCGGCACCACCGGACGGTGGCTGTTGTCATCGTCGCTGTCGTGATTGCCGTTGTCCATACTGAGGATGTCGTACCACAGCTGCGGGTAGGCTCGCAGCAGTGTCCAACTGCCTTGTTGACGATAAAATTCGGCAAGGGTGGCGGCGACCGCTTCGGCGCGTTGGCTGTCTTGTTTGCGGGTAAATTCGTCAAAGCCTTGGCGTAGTGTCCATGTGGTGGCTAAGCCCATCGCCAAGATGACCACCAAGCATAAGCCGAGCATCACGGCAAACAGCTGTGTACTGATGCTAATCCGCATGGCAGCCATTCATCCCAATAATTCATCAATGAATACAGCATGCTTGAGCGACGAATCGGCTTTCAAGTACCAAACTGTAGAAATGTGCAGAAAGACCTGTTCAATCGACACAATGTCGAGTTTAGCCCATGTGTGCTGTCGCTTTTGCGTTACACTCAAGCGTACAAAACAGGCGAGCCACAAACAGGTGATACATCGTGAAACGTCAAGCATTACAGGGCAAAGTGATTTGGATTACCGGTGCATCGGCAGGAATTGGTGCGGCGTTGGCTGAGCATATGGCGGCGCAAGGGGCGCAAGTGGTGCTGAGTGCGCGTCGGGTTGATGCACTCGAATCGATCCAAGCCCGTTGTCAGTCGGTCAGTCCACGCCAGATCAATCATTTGGTGGTGCCGCTCGACGTGACCGATAGCTTGGCCTGTGATGCGGCGTATTGGGAGATTTTACGGCAAACCGGCAAAGTCGATTGGCTGATCAATAACGCAGGGGTGAGTCAGCGTTCGTTGGTGCTCGACACCTCGCTCGATGTAGATCGCCGATTGATGGAACTTGATTATTTTGCAGCGATTAACCTCACCCGTAAGGTGCTACCCGATATGGTCAAACGCAAATCGGGGCGGGTGGTGTTTATCTCGAGTGTGGCGGCGTTGGTGGGTACACAATACCGCGCAGGCTATGCCGCCGCCAAAGCTGCGCTACATCTGTGGGCAAATAGCTTACGCGCTGAAGTGGGTGATCAAGGCGTGAAGGTCAATGTGATTTTCCCTGGTTTTGTCAGCACTGATGTGTCGGTCAATGCCCTGACCGGCGATGGCTCGGCGCTCGGCACGATGGACGATGCGCAAGCCCATGCGA
The DNA here is from genome assembly GCA_937952925.1 of uncultured Moraxellaceae bacterium. GTDB lineage: Bacteria > Pseudomonadota > Gammaproteobacteria > Pseudomonadales > Moraxellaceae > CALFYA01. The sequence goes on along the minus strand of CALFYA010000174.1, from coordinate 1,252 downwards.
TGACACCTGCGCAGTTTGCCGCACAAGCGGTGAAGGGGCTGATCGCCAACAAAGAGTATTTGGTGATTGGTGGACGTAAAGAGCGGTTGGCGGCGTTGGTGTCGCGGATTTCGCCGCCGTTGCTGTATAAGATGATTCGGCGGAGCAAGGTGCGTTGAGGGTTGTGCATCTGATAGCTTAACGAGGTTGTTTTATCCTAAAAGTGATGATCTAATGAAAGTAGATGATTCTTAAAGAATCTAGTCGAAGAGATTCAGGTTGGTTTTTATCTGTTTGTATTAGGAGCAAACACATGAGTGAGACACCAGTAAAAAATATTGATGAGAAGTTTTGCAGCGAATGTGGAGCAATCATCAAAGTAAAAGCTGAAATTTGCCCAAAATGCGGTGTTAGACAAATGGCAAAACCGCTTGCAATCAACCTTGGTGCAACTGCACAAAATGGGAAAAGCCGGACGGCAGCTGCATTACTTGCCTTTTTTCTAGGAGGTTTGGGTGCGCATAAATTCTATCTAGGACAGGTTGGATTAGGAATTGTCTACCTGATTTTCTGTTGGACATTTATTCCTACTATTGTTGCTTTCATTGAGTTCATTTTATTCTTAACGATGAGTGATGAGTCATTTAACCAGAAATATGGACGTATATAGTTTATTTTGAGGTTGAAATGTCGTCATATGAGGTTGATAAAAGCAGAAGGATATCTTTTGCTTTTTTGAAAACAAGTGATCATGTAGGAATGCTCTATAAGGGGGATTTTTTAAGTAATCATGTAATCTTTTCGTTGAGTGCCCTGTTAAAACCTAGAGCATCAGACCATGAATGCATGATTGTTTTTTCTTGAACACTTAGCAGCAAGCCATGCACAATACTTTATTAATGATCCTCGCCATCGATGTCTGCTATCACGACCATGGCGCAACGGTTGCAGGCTTGGCCTTTTCTGATTGGTCGGATACCACAGCTGCGGCGACTTATATTTCACAAGTCCACGATGTCGCGCCTTATCAATCGGGGCAATTTTATCAGCGCGAATTGCCGTGTATTTTGCAGTTGCTACAAGAGCATCAACTCCGCCCACAGCTGATCATCCTCGATGGTTATGTCGATCTCGATGCACACGGGCGGGCAGGATTGGGGCGGCATTTGTACAATGCGTTGGCGCAGCAAATCCCTGTCATTGGGGTCGCCAAAAAGCCATTTGTGGATGGTGATGCAGACTGGGCAATCTATCGGGGCGATAGCGAGCGTGC
>CALFYA010000173.1 GCA_937952925.1 uncultured Moraxellaceae bacterium | reverse complement strand
CAAAGCACCACCGCCAAAAGTATTGATGGGGCAGTTGGGCAATACGAAAAAGCTGTGCGCCTGATGTTGATCGGTGTCAATGACCCTACCGAGCAAGCCCGTATCAAAGCGCAATTACGCCAGCAGTACTTGCCGGTTGAATTGGCACAGCAATTGGCTCAACGTGAGCAACAAATCAGCACACAGCAGCAGGGTGTGGCGCAATATCAGCAAGAGCTGGCGCAGCTCAATCAAGAAATGAATAGCCTCAAGAGCAGCTTGCCCGAAAACACATGGCAGCAGCAGTATGAGCAGCGTCTGACCGCGCTACGCCTCAAGCATTTTCCCTAAACACAGCAAAGGCTTGCTGCAAATCAGCCTGCAAGTCCGCGATATCCTCCAAGCCGATCGAAAAGCGTACCAAGCAGCCCTGCACCAAGTGTGGTGTCGGCTGCGGACGTATCGCAGGTAAATGATAAGGCATCACCAAACTGATCGGGCCACCCCAGCTATAACCAATCTTAAACAGTTGCAGGGCATCACAAAACTGATCGATTTTTGCTTGACTGTATTGGGGCGCAAAAATAACTGAAAATAGCCCCGCAGCACGTCCGGTTGCACCACACACGTGCTGCCAATAGGCATGTCCAGCAGATTCGGGCAGGGCAGGGTGCAGCACTTGTGCAATCTCAGGTTGTAGGGCGCACCATTGGGCAAGTGTTTTCGCAGTACGGTCTTGCGCATCATAACGCAACGCCAATGACGGTAAGTTGCGTAACACCAGCTCCGCATCATTGGCAGCCACCCCAATCCCCAATTGACCGTGGGTGATTTTGAGGGACTGAAATAACGCATCATCTCGGCAGACGATACTGCCCATCAGCACATCACCACCCCCACTAGGGTACTTGGTCAGCGCGTGCACACTGATATCCACCCCATGATCAAACGGGCAAAACGCCAGCCCTGCACCCCACGTATTATCAAGTGCGGTGAGCACGCCAGCTTGCTTGGCGCGTGCAATCAAGCCTTGTAGATCGGGAAATTCCATGGTGATCGAGCCAGCCGCCTCTAGCCACAACAGTTTTGTATGGCTGCTTAGCTGCAAGCGATCAGCATGCAAAGGATCATAGACCCGTGTGCTCACCCCATAATGTGCCAACAGACTATAGAGCAGATCGCGATTGGGGCCATACACATTGTCGGGGATCAACACTTCGTCGCCCGATTTGAGCAAGCCTAAATTGACGATCGCAATCGCCGACAGCCCACTGGGTGCGAGTAAGCAGTGCTTGCCTCCTTCGAGTGTGGCAATTCGCGCTTCCAAGGTATACGTCGTGGGTGTGCCATGCAGCCCATAACTATAGGGTTGTCCCACACGCCAATCCGTTGCACGCATCTGGGCAATCGATTCAAAAAACACCGTCGAGGCTTTGTGTACCGGCACCGTCATCGCCGCAAAGCCTGCGGGTGCTTGATAGGGATGATGAATTAGCTCGGTGGATTGACGCAGTTTAGACATGACAGGCCGTACACATATTGAAGATCAAAATAGCTTAACAAAGTCACAGCATAGACGCTGTGCAGTTGCTGTCAGCAAGCTGCCAAAATCAGTTGGCATGATGTCTGCAAGACACAACTCAGTCATCAGGAAAGGATATGTCGTCCGTGCTTCGGGTTCATTTTTTCCAGCATATTCGTGGTGAAGGGGTGGGGAGCTTAGCGGCTTGGCTTCACGCATGGGAGGCCGAAGTCACGTGCACGCCCTTTTATGAGATTCCACAAGGTCAAGGCGTGGTGGATTTGCCCGATCTTGATGATGTCGATGTGCTGATCATCATGGGTGGGGCGATGAGTGTGAATGATGAAGCCCTATACCCATGGCTGATCGACGAAAAAGCATGGATTGGTGCCTATATTGCCAAGCAAAAACCCGTAGTCGGTTTATGTCTAGGTGCACAGCTGATCGCCAACGCCCTCGGTGCAACAGTACGCACTCACATCCGTAAAGAAATTGGTTGGTGGCCTGTCTTTGCCATCGAACAGCCCATCGGACAAGCGTTTGTGTTCCCATCAACGATTTGTGCGCTCAGTTGGCATGGTGACACGTTTGATCTCCCCCAAGGAGCCACCTTGCTGGCTCGTAGCGCAGCCTGTGAGCATCAGGCTTATCAATATGGTCAACATGTGTTGGCATTTCAGTTTCACCCCGAAAGCACCCCAGATAATCTAAAATTATTTCTCTCAGATATTGATTATCAAGACTTTGCAGGCGATGATCGGTACATCCAACCACCTGACGTCCTCAGCCAAACCGTCACGGATGCTGCCCGTTTTTTGCCTGCCAATATGCTGCTTGAGCGCGCCGTTGAATTTGTGCTGCAAGCGTCAACTCACTCATCCTCACCATAATAAGAGCAAAGCGGGGTGTGTTATGCCGTCACTGCCACCACAAGCCATTCAAGCGCTAGAGCAAGGCCAAAAAATTGAAGCCATCAAAATTTTACGTCATCTTGAAAACTGTGATCTAAAAACCGCCAAAGATCGTATAGATGCCTATATGGCAGAGCATCCCGAACTTGAACGTCAGCCCATCCGCAATCAAGAGCTCGGTTGGTTGGCGATTGGTTTTTTGGTGGTGGCCGTGGTGATGGTCATTTTGCTGCATTAATGCTGCAACAAGCATCAACATCCACCGCTCAAAACCGCCTAAAAAATACGCATAATATTCTTACGAACTGACTTCGCTTGCTCTTGTCTTTTTATGCGCCTCCCCCTACAATGCACCACCTTTAGAAGGCCAACCCTTGCATATTGATTGCGCAAGGCTTGTGCCAACAGTCGGGGCATCGATCTCGACCTTGGTGAAATCACCGTCTTTGCCACCTGTCTATAATACAGGATGGACAAGGACTACTCTTTTTTTGGCTTGGAGTTGCTGGCATGGCTAACCAGAGAATTCGCATTCGCCTGAAGTCGTTCGATCACCGCTTGATCGACCAATCGGCTCAGGAGATCGTCGAGACCGCCAAGCGTACCGGCGCGCAAGTATGCGGCCCGATCCCGATGCCTACCCGCATCGAGCGCTTTAACGTCCTGACTTCGCCGCACGTCAACAAAGACGCGCGCGACCAGTACGAGATCCGTACCCACAAGCGTTTGGTCGACATCGTTCAGCCAACTGACAAAACAGTTGATGCTTTGATGAAACTCGATCTGGCTGCTGGTGTAGACGTACAGATCGCTTTGGGTTAACGGGTTTTAGCAAACCGCATTTTCTAAGGATAGGCGGGTTTGCTACTCAACAAGAGGTTTAAGCAAATGGCTATTGGTCTAGTCGGTCGCAAGTGCGGGATGACCCGTGTCTTTACAGACGCCGGCGTCTCCGTGCCTGTGACGGTGATCGAAGTCGATCCCAATCGCATTACCCAAATTAAGACCCTCGAAACTGACGGCTATCAAGCTGTACAAGTAACGACTGGCGAGCGTCGCGAATCACGCGTGACTGCTGGTCAAAAGGGTCACTATGCCAAGGCTGGCGTTGCCGCTGGTCGTGGTCTGTGGGAATTCCGCGTCAATGCCGCAGAATTGGAAGGTCGTGAAGTCGGTGGCAACATCAGCGTCGATCTGTTTACCGTTGGTCAAGTCGTTGATGTGACTGGTCAAAGCAAAGGTAAAGGCTTCCAAGGTGGTGTTAAGCGTTGGAACTTCCGCACGCAAGATGCTACCCACGGTAACTCGGTTTCTCACCGTGTACACGGCTCGACTGGTCAAAACCAGACGCCAGGTCGCGTATTCAAAGGTAAGAAAATGGCTGGTCACATGGGTGACGAGCGCGTAACCGTGCAAGGTTTAGAAGTTGTATCTATTGATGCTGAGCGTAACGTTCTGGTCATCAAAGGTGCAGTACCCGGTGCAATCGGTGGCGACGTGATCGTTCGTCCGTCGATCAAAGCCTGAGGGAATGAACGTGAATCTGAAGACTGTTTCCGGTGCAGCGGTTGAGCTGTCCGACGTTGCCTTCGGCAGAGAATTCAACGAAGCGCTTGTGCACCAAGTCGTCGTCGCCTATTTGGCTGGCGGTCGTCAAGGCAGCAAAGCGCAAAAATCGCGTAGCGACGTTTCTGGCGGTGGCAAAAAGCCATTCCGTCAAAAAGGAACTGGTCGTGCGCGTGCTGGTTCGATTCGTAGCCCAATCTGGCGTGGCGGCGGTAAAACTTTTGCAGCCCGTCCACAAGACTGGTCACAAAAAGTCAACCGTAAAATGTACCGTGGTGCTATGCAGTGCATTCTGGCCGAACTGGTTCGTCAAGACCGTTTGGTATTGGTTGAAGAGCTGTCGGTTTCGACACCTAAAACCAAAGAATTGCTGGGCAAGTTGACCGAACTCAATGCCGTAAAAGCATTGATCGTCACCGACTCGGTTGACGAAAATCTGTATCTGGCTGCCCGCAACCTGCCACATGTTGATGTCATCGACACCGCCGCCGTTGATCCGGTTAGCCTGATCGCGTTCGAAAAAGTTGTCATGTCCGTCAACGCTGCCAAGAAACTCGAGGTAGAACTGGGATGAACAACGAGCGTCTGTATCAGATCCTGTTGGGGCCAGTGTTCTCTGAGAAAGCCCAACGTCTCGGCGACAAGCTGGGCGTGCAGGTTTTCAAGGTTGCACCAAATGCCACCAAACTGGAAATCAAAAAGGCTGTCGAGCAACTGTTCGGCGTCGAAGTACAAGCAGTGAATACTGTCAGCATTCGTGGCAAAACCAAGCGTTTTGGCAAGACTGTTGGCCGTCGTTCCGACATCAAAAAAGCATACGTCACGCTTAAAGCCGGCCAAGACATCGTCGTGGCTGATACTGCTGAAGGCGCTGAAGCTGCTGCTGCGGAATAAGGACGAGAATCATGCCTATCGTAAAATGTAAACCGACTTCCCCCGGACGTCGTTTCGTCGAGAAAGTCGTCCATCCGCATCTGCACAAAGGTCGTCCATTTGCTGCTCTGGTTGAGAGCAAAAAGAAGACTGGCGGTCGTAACAACAACGGTCACATCACCACACGTCACGTGGGTGGTGGTCACAAGCAGTTGTATCGTCTGGTTGACTTCAAGCGCAACAAAGACGGCATTCCTGCGACTGTTGAGCGTATCGAATACGATCCAAACCGTACCGCACACATCGCCCTGCTGAAATATGCAGACGGTGAGCGCCGCTACATGATCGCCCCAAAAGGCCTGAATGCTGGTGACGTGGTACAGTCTGGTGATGACGCCCCAATCCGCGTTGGCAACTGCTTGCCACTGCGTAACATGCCACTCGGTTCGACGCTGCATTGCTTAGAGCTGAAAATTGGCAAAGGCGCACAGATCGCTCGTTCGGCAGGTACTTCGGTACAGTTGCTCGGTCGTGATGGTAGCTACGCCATTGTTCGTCTGCGCTCAGGCGAAATGCGTAAAATCCACATCGACTGCCGCGCTGTGCTCGGTGAAGTATCCAACAGCGAAAACAACTTGCGTTCGCTTGGTAAAGCCGGTGCTGCACGCTGGCGCGGTGTTCGTCCGACCGTTCGCGGTATGGCCATGAACCCTGTCGATCACCCGATGGGTGGTGG
>CALFYA010000172.1 GCA_937952925.1 uncultured Moraxellaceae bacterium | reverse complement strand
TTCACGGTAGAAGGTGGCGTATTTGGCTTGCTTGTCGGCATCTTCGCTGTTGGCGAGCTGCTCAAGGGTGGTCAGTACGCGGCGGGTGTTGCCTTCGCGGATGGCACGTACATCGCGGCTTTCTTGCAGCAATTCACGGCTGACGTTGAGCGGCAAATCGGCGCTGTCGATCACGCCCTTCACAAAGCGCAAGTACGGGGGCAGCAGGTTGTCGGCGTCGTCCATGATAAACACCCGCTTGACGTACAGCTTCAGCCCCGACTGCCGCTCACGATAGAACATGTCCATTGGGGCTTTGCTGGGGATAAACAGCAACTGGGTGTATTCGGTGCTGCCTTCGACGCGGTTGTGCGTCCATGTCAGTGGCTCAGCATGATCGTGGCTGATTTGCTTATAAAATTCTTGGTATTGCTCGTCAGAAATGTCTTTTTTGGCACGCGTCCACAAGGCACTCGCCGAGTTGACGGTTTCCCACTCATCGGTTTTGACCATCTGACCCGATTGGCCTTCTTCCTCACTGTCTTGCCAGACTTCTTTTTGCATCTGAATCGGCAAGCTGATGTGGTCGGAGTATTTATTGATGATGGATTTGGTTTTCCACGCGTCCAAATACTCTTTGGCATCGTCACGCAAGTGCAAAATCACACTGGTGCCACGCTCAGCGCGTTCAATTTGCTCGACCTCAAACGCACCAGTGCCACCACTGATCCAGCGCACGCCTTCAGCGGTTGGCGCACCGGCTTTGCGCGATTCGACCGTGATTTTGTCGGCGACGATAAAGCCCGAATAAAAGCCCACACCAAACTGACCAATCAATTGCGCGTCGGCTTTTTGATCGCCCGACAGCTTGGACATAAAGTCTTTAGTGCCGGATTTGGCAATGGTGCCCAAGTTGTCGATGGCTTCTTGTGCGGTCAGACCAATGCCGTTGTCGCTGATGGTGATGGTGTTGGCGTCTTTGTCTAAGGTCACCCGCACGCGCAGATCAGGCTGATCTTCATAAAACGCCGGATTGTTGATGCCTTCAAAGCGTAATTTGTCGCATGCATCGGAGGCGTTGGAGATCAGCTCACGCAAGAAAATCTCAGGATTGGAATACAGCGAATGGGTGACCAAATGCAGCAATTGCGCCACTTCGGCTTGAAAACTATAGCTTTGTGGCTGATTTGGGGTGCTGTCGCTCATTGTATGCTCCATGTATCAACAAACTTCTGGCAGATGTGCCAGCAGGGAATGCAGCAAACATGGGGGAGATGGATTTTTTTTCAAGCGTGATGGACGACAAATCCAAACGAGGCAGCCCAGAGGCTGCCTATCTGTGAGGTATCGATTAAAAAGACCACGACAAGGACGCTTTAAACTCGCGTGGCGCACCATAGTAGGCTTGCCCAAACAACCCCGCCCAATACAAGCTTTGCCAATATTTTTCATTGGTCACATTGTTGACGTTGAAGGTGGCGCTCAGCTGCGGATTGATTTGATACTGCGCCATCAGGTCAATCAGCGTATACGCCGACTGTTTGACATTGACCGCTTGCCCATAAATATCATCTTGCCAGCGGATACTGCTGCCCACCTTGACCGCGTCCCACATCGGCAATTGGTAGGTTGTACTGATGCGGGCAAATTGCTTGGGTGCAAAGGTATTGATGCGTTGATCATCTTTGTCGCGGATGATGGCGTGGGTGTAGCTGGTGTTCAGCTCCAAACCTTTGGCAAGCATCCCTGCAAGTTGCAACTCCACCCCTTGAGTATGGATGCCATCTTGCGCCACATAATAAGCGGTGGTGCTATTGGGGATCGTCCCGCCTTGGATCGCCACTTGATCTTGCTCGGTCTGGAATAACGCCACGGTTGCCAGCGCTTTTTGATCAAACATCTCCGCTTTCATGCCCACTTCATAGGACATGCCTTCTTTGGGCGCAAGGGGTTGGCGATTGATGTCGATTTCGGCTTGTGGGGTAAAGGTTTTTGCCACACTCCCATACAGATTGATGCGCGGATTGAGGGCGTATACCAGTCCTGTATAGGGCACAAACTCTTGCTCAATTTTACGATTTTTGGCACTACCATAGCTTTTGCCAGAAGTGGACAAATCCATCAGGCGTGCACCGGTCGTCCATTGTAGATCATCGGTCAATGCCCATTTGGCCACCCCAAACACGCTGATTTGGGATTCGTTGACCTCACTGCCATTCACAGCAGCGTCAAATGTTGGCTCAGGATATTGTCCATTCCAACCCGCCAGTGGCGGAACATCGGTGCCAATCCCTTTTCCATAATATGAGGTGTCATGGTAGCTCGATTGTGACCATTGCCCGCCAAACGCCAGCTCATGCCGTTGTCCCCAGCCATCAAACTCACCCGATACCGTGATATCAACCAACGACTGCTGATGGTCTAAATCATACCGACTTGGGTAGCTTTTGAGTCCTTTGCCTGTTGTTTTGTCTTCATTACCGTACACATAAAACAGTTTGCTATCGGTTTCATGTTTGGTGTGGGACAGCGTGGTTTTGATCGACCACTCAGGACTGACCCGATGTTCAAGCTCAACAAACGCGTGTTGGGTGAGGTTATTCCAATACGCCCAATCGGCTGCGCTGCTGGTGTTGCGCGGATATGCGTGTGGTGTGCCATCGGCATAGACGACCGGCAGCGCTCCCCACATTGGGCTATCGGCGTGCTCATCTTGGTGGCTGACCCCCACGCTTAGTTGAGTGTTGGCGGTCACATCAGCTTCCAAAATCCCACCAAACACTTGTTTTTGTTTGCCATAACGCTCGAGATACGATTGGGTGGTCGATGCAGCAGCCACCCCGCGCACCCGCACGGCATCACTTAGCACCACGTTGCTATCGACATCCACTCGCCCCTGCTCCCACGACCCTGCGGTGACTTTTAGGGTGGTTTTATTGCTCGCGGTGGGGCGTTTACGCACAAAATTGACTGTGGCTGAAGGGTCACCATACACCGATGACAATCCATTGGCACCACTGAGCACCTCTAGTCGTTCATACAAGGCCAAATCCAAAGAACCGTACACGTTGCCATGCAGCATGGGTAAACCAAGCCCATCGATTTGGAAATTGGTGATGTCAAAGCCACGGCTGGTGTAGTACGTCCGGTCGGTTTCAACCGCTTCCACCAATACCCCTGCACTGTGCGCCAAGGCCTCATTAATCGAATTGAGCTGAAAATCTTGGATTTGATGCTGGTTGATATTGGAAACAGACTGGGCAGTGTCTTTGGCAGAGGTGTTGAGTTTGCTGATCGCACGGGTGGCGGCGGGTTGATAAGTCTTGCCACTCGATTTGGTGGCCTTGACTTGCACCGCAGGCAACGTCGCGGTTTGCTCTTGTTCCTGATTGACCGGCTCGACTGCCCAAGCGATTGGGATATTGAGCAATAGCAGAGCGGTGCTGAGCCGACCCATGCGGATGGATGATGGTAAACGCATAACTTCCCCATGACATATCAAATGAAAATCATTATCATTATACATATCAATTACTGAATGTCAGCCGCTGTTCTGACAGCCAAGGAGCTTGCTGTGTCTGCCCCTATACCGCCCATCCGCGAAAAACCCATGAAAAAACAAAGGCTCTGGTTTTTGTTGCATGGTTGGTTTTCATTGCCGATTTGGATATTTTTTGCACTGATTTGTCTAACCGGCACACTCGCCACCATTAGCCATGAACTCACATGGCTGAGCAATCCCGCAGCGCGTGCCAGCAATCCACAACATTTGCCCGCACAGCCGCTCAGTGCACTGACCCAAGCGGTTGAGCGCCATGTCCCCGATGCCCATATCGAACATGTGATTGTGCTAGAGCCGTATTTGATCACCGCCGTGCGCTTTTCTTCCCCCAAACATCCGAGTGCCTTGGCCTACGTCAATCCCTATAACGCGCAGGTGCAGGCGATTTATGACACGCCAAGTTTGATTGAGTTTTTGCGCTCCTTGCATGGTTGGCTGCTGATGCCGTGGCAGGCTGCCGAGGGTGGTGGCTACTACAGCTGGGGCTATTTTTTGGTCGGTGCAATGGCGGTGGTGATTTTGGGGGCGCTGATCACAGGTTTGGTGGTGTATAAAAAATTTTGGCGGGCATGGTCACGTCCACGCATTCGCTGGTCTGCCCCCACCCGTACCTTGTTGGGCGATCTACACCGGCATGTGGCGATGTGGCTGCTGTGGTTTTTGCTGATCATCAGCTTGACCGGTGGCTGGTACCTCACGCAAGCCATCTTGTGGCAACAAGGGGTCGAGATAGATCGCCACGTTGAGATTCTGCCTGATCGCGCACTGCCACTGACCGAGGGGCAGACGCCGCGCTGGATCAGTGTTGCGCAAGCCGAACAGATCGCCAATCAAGCACTGCCCAACACCCGTTGGTCATTGGTGAGCATGCCTGAACATCATCGCGATTATTATCGGTGGATGGGACAACAAGGCGTGTTGTTTGATCCGTATAGTGATGCGGTGTGGATTGATCCTTGGCGTGGTACTGTGGTTCACATCCAGACACCCAACGATTTCAATGTGCTACAAACCCTCAGTCATGTCGCTGATCCCCTGCACTTTGGCACCATCGGTGGTCTGACCACCAAGTTGATCTGGTTGGTAGCTGGCTTGGGATTGCTTGGCTTGTCGATCACAGGTTTTATCATTTGGTGGCAACGTACCCGCAAAGACACCCAAGCGCTGTGGTCGTCTTGGTCACGACGTCAGCGGGTGGGATTTCGTGCCAAGTATTTGATCAACGGTTTATTGTTGGGATTGCCAATTTACTATTTTTATCAGGCCATGCATCCGGTGTTTCCACCGTCATGGGCAACTCAGCCGATTGGTTCACTGAGTGCTACCCCTACACCGAGCAACGATCTGCCCGCATATCGTGGCAAAGACGGTGAACTCAAAGATTTTGCAGTGAGTTTTTGCCAAGGCTGTGGCGCTAGTATCCGGCAAGCATGGCTCAATGCTGGTGCTGCCCCCTTAGCCGATGCGCCTGATGAATGGGGCAGACTGCATGGCAGTCCACATGGTTTTCATGTGCATGCGCCTTATCCGGCGCATCCCAAGGCCACTGATCGGCTTTGGCTGTCGGTACAAACATGGGATGGTCAACTGCATCGTCAATCGTGGCCTTTGCCCCCGCCCGTCGCTGCCAAATGACGCTTGCGTGTACAAACACGGTGACAAAGCACTAGCGCAATCGGCAAGGGCTGTTTATGATGGCGACCTTGCGATAATTGGTCGCAACCCATTTTGCTTTTTCAGGTGATGTGATCCGTGACCTGATCCCCTGCCCCCGACCAAAAGTTGGGGGCTTTTGCTTTGGGATCAGGCGTGGACGTGGAGTAGATGATGATCAACAATGATGTACTGCGCAGCCTGAGCAACATGCTCGATTGGGATGCGGCGGCCTTTGTGGCGGTCACTGAGCTGAGCCAGACGCCCGTCCGACTCGCCCCGATTGAACTCGCCCAGATGCAAACTTACTTGCTGCGGCACAACCATGCTGACCATCAAGACTGTCCTGATCGCGTGCTTGAAGACGTGCTCAATGGCTTGATCGTCAAACGTCGCGGCGCTCGTGATGATGTCAAACCCAGCGCCCCGCCTGCTGCCAACGCCTACAGCCCACTGACCAACAATACCATTTTGAAAAAATTGCGGATTGCCTTTGAGCTACAAGAACCCGACATGCTCGCCCTCATGAGCACACCGCTCGATGAAGTGTCACGCCTAGAGCTTGGCGCGTATTTTCGCAGTATGGGGCACAAACACTACCGCGCTTGCCCCGATGAACTGCTGCTGCACTTTCTCAAATCTTTGGAGAAACGCATGCGCATGAGCCGCCCTGCACGCTAGGGTCTGTTGACATTTCATGCGTGAGCCGCGTTGCTTGGCAAAATCGTGCCA
>CALFYA010000171.1 GCA_937952925.1 uncultured Moraxellaceae bacterium | reverse complement strand
TGGCCTCGGACCAGGCGCGGCGTATCGCGGAGCTGGTGGAGAAGATTCCTGCGTTCAAGGGCCTGCGTGTGGGGCTGTTTGTCGGTGGCCAGGCTGGTGAACCTGGTAGTGGCACGACCATGACGGCCAGCGGCGTGATCACGGATCGCGACACGCTGCGTCGGGCGCCCCCCGATATCTTGCTCACCAACTACAAGATGCTCGATTTTTTGCTGATGCGTGCCGATGATGCGGGTCTTTGGCAACATCAAGCGCCAGATACGCTGCGCTACTTGGTTGTCGATGAACTGCATACCTTCGATGGGGCGCAGGGTACGGATTTGGCCTGTTTGATCAGACGCCTCAAAGGTCGCCTTGATACGCCACCACAACATTTGCTCTGTGTCGGGACTTCTGCAACGCTCGGTGACGACAAAGACGCCATCGACAGCCTGACCCGCTTTGCCAGTGATATTTTTGCCGAAACCATCGGTCAAGATCAGATTATTCGCGAAGATCGTGTCAGTGTCGGGGAGTACCTCGAAGAGAGCGTGGTTGAGCACACCTTGCAACCACAAGCGACCGATGAGGCGAAGCTTGATCCAGCGCAATATAAATCCGCCGACGATTATCTGGCGACACAATATCACATCTGGTTTGGCAGATCGGTAAGCGCAGCACAGGTGAACCAGCAGCAGTGGCGCTGTGAGCTTGGCGAAGCACTCAAAGGCCATTTTGCCTTTCAAAATTTATTGCGTGATCTGGATCGCTTGGGTGGCCGTTCCGTGCCGGTACAAGAGATGGTCAAGCTGCTGACGCGTCGCACGACCAAACGTGATGATGCACGATTTGCCAAGCTCTGGTTATCGAGCTTGTTATCATTGGTGGCACATGCCCGCAAAGACGCACATCAGGACTTCTTCCTACAAGTGAAGGTCGAGATCTGGCTACGTGAATTACGCCGTATGGTGGCTAAGCTCGACCCCATGCCGACGCTACAGCACTTCGATAGTCTGGGCAGCAGCGACAAAGACGCAGTGTATCTACCGATTGTGTATTGCCGTGACTGTCATGCCACCGGTTGGGGTGCAACCCAGACCAAAACTGGCGGCAACCAGTTGGTCGCTGATCTACAAACCTTCTATACGGCATTTTTTGCTGAAGACACCAACACACGTTTTTTATTCCCACAGCAAGACCAGCAACAAAACAAAATTTTTACCCCAAAAAAAATCTGCCTCAGCTGTGCAGCCCTTAATCAGACGGTCCAGTCTGCATGTGATTATTGTGGACATGATCAGCTGATGCCGATTGTGATCACTGATAATCTCAAAGAGGGCACACGGCATGGCGCAACACTGACCAAATCCAGCCATGATTGCCCCTACTGTCAAAGCCCAAATTCAATCTCAGTATTAGGATCACAGGCCGCAAGCTTAGCCAGCGTGATGATCGGCCAAATCTATAGCAGTCGATTTAATGAAGATCGCAAGCTGATAGCATTTTCTGACTCCGTACAAGACGCTGCACATCGCGCAGGTTTTTTTGCCGCACGCACATGGAAGCTTAACTTACGTCCGGCACTGGCACAGGTGATTGCAGCAGCGCAAGACAGTGGTGTGCTATTAACGCTTACTGCACTTCCAGAAGCATTTGCACAATACTGGCAGCAACGTCTGGGAATAGATCATTATATTGCCAATTTTTTACCACCACAGCTCAGTTGGCTGCGTGATGTGGAAACACTCAATCAGACTGGGCATTTACCCCCCAACAGCACTGTTCCCAAAAAATTTCATGATATTTTACCGTGGCTGATTCAATCAGAATTTGGTCAAGAAGCACATATCGGGCGCACACTGGTTGCAACTGGTACTGCGGAAATACTCCCAGATGCTTTTCGATTACATCAAGCCGTTCAATGGTTACAACCGCGTTTGGCTGAAAACTTTGTCTTTCTACAAGACGTCAGTGTCTGTGATTGTGAAAATTTTCTGCATGTACTGATCAGACAGATGCAGCGTATCGGTGCATGGTGGCATGATGGCCTCAGGCGCTATGCAGCGCATGGCTGTAATCCACACCTATATCAACGCTCCCCTATCGAATACAAACTACTCACCGCTGCACGGTCTCCGCGTTTTCTGAGCATCCGTGAGTTTAAAAAGTGTGTCAGTGTTGAAAAAAATCAGAGTCAAGTTTTTACCAAAATGTTATTCGAGGCATGTCCTCAACTACATGATTGGGCGCTGCTGTCCGGCGTGCAGATCTGCTCAATCTATGACTGGGGGTTGCATGCTTTACGACACGCTGGTCTGGCGCAGTGTGAAGCGTCCGATCCAAATGCAGGCAGAAGAGAGGTTACTGATGTTTGGGGGCTTACACCCGATGCGTTTGCAGTACAGCTTCAAGCCGACAATCCTGCAAACCCCTATCACTTTTTTCGCCACTTGTATTTAACCGCAGCGATTCAGCGTGTGGTTGCACATGAGCATACGGGGCTTTTACCTCGTGAAACGCGTGAGCAGGTCGAGAGGAGTTTTAAGTCTAACGACAATCAGGCTGGAAAAATCAATTTACTGTCTGCTACACCGACACTTGAAATGGGCATTGATATTGGCGACCTATCCGCGACCTTGATGTGCTCAGTACCGCCCAAGCAAGCAAACTACCTGCAACGCGCTGGTCGTGCGGGTCGCAGTACAGGCAATGCGCTACTAGCAACCGTAGCGCTGAGTCGGCCACATGATCTGTATTTCTGGGAAGATCCACGTGAGATGCTGGCTGGTACAGTGCGTGCACCGGGGGTCTATCTCAACGCATCAGCAGTACTCGAACGTCAGCTGACAGCATTTACGTTGGATTGCTGGGTACGTGAATATGGGCAAACGGGCTCACAGATCCCTAAAGAGATGCGTTACGTACTGAGTGCAGTACGGACATCTGCTGCGCTTAAATTTCCTTTTACATGGTTGCAATACGTTGAGCAACACCGTGGGATTTTGCTCGATCGTTTTCTTGGCTTATTCAAGCAATGTGGCGAATCAATGCTGCATGCCACAACCCAGACATGGTTGCAAAAGTTTATCAACGGCTCAACCAACGAAGCAGGATCATTGGCTTGGAAGGTGATCGATCACTTCAACGGCATGGTAAAAGATATTGATGAATTTAAGCGTCAGCGTGAAAAAATAGACCGGCAACGTAAAAAAATTGAGGAAAAGGCCGTTGTTGGCGACACAGATCAGCAAGACTTGTCTGCATTACAGCAAGAAAAAATAGCACTGAGTCGATTGATCGCTTCGATTGAAAGTAAGCCGACATTGCAAGTGCTCACTGACGAGGGCTTGCTGCCAAATTATGCGTTTCCTGAACAAGGGGTCTTGTTACGTTCAATTATCTTGCGTGAACAAAACACAGCAGGCTCGGTCAAAAATCTGGAGCCTCTAACTTTTGAATATGAGCGACCAAGCTCGGCGGCAATCACCGAATTAGCACCCAACAACACCTTCTATGCGGAAGGGCGTAGGGTTGAAATCAATCAGGTAGATGTTTCTAAGGTTAAACCAGAATCTTGGCGGTTTTGTCGACAATGCTCGTATGCTGTGCCAATTGCACTAGGCGACCATGACGACAGTTGTCCACGCTGTGGTGACACGTTTTGGCGAGATCATGGGCGTGTCCGTGACATGTTAAAGCTCAGCACGGTGTTTGCACGAACGATTGATCGAGAAAGTCGGATTTCAGACGACTCCGACGAGCGTAAGCGGGGGTTTTATCTGAGAGAAGCATTGGTGGACAGTGCTCCCGAAGATGTCACTGATGGATATGTGGTTGACCGTCCTGAGTTTCTCTTTGGCTTTGAGTTTTT
>CALFYA010000170.1 GCA_937952925.1 uncultured Moraxellaceae bacterium | reverse complement strand
TGCTGGTGGGCTTGATTGGTGGCTTATCGGCGCTGTTTTTATTTGTGATTTTTGCGTGGTTGGCGCTGCCGTTTCGGGCAGTGTTGTATGCCTTGGTGCTGATCATGGGCATGCTGGTGGGCATGGAGATCCCACTGGTGATGCGGGTGCTCAATGAGCGCAAAGCGGAGTTTAATGAACTGGTCAGTCGGGTACTGACCTTTGATTATATGGGTGCGCTGGCAGTATCGGTGCTGTTTCCGCTGGTGCTTGCACCTAAGCTCGGTTTGGCGCGTACCGCCTTGCTGTTTGGGATTGGTAATGTGGCGGTGGCGCTATGGACGATTTGGCGTTTCCAACCTGAGCTTAAACCGGTGTTGGTGTCACTCAAAACCCGTGCCTTGATTGTGCTGGCGATCTTGCTCGGTGGCTTTGCCTATGCCGACCGTGTGGTCAACTGGTCAGAAAACCTGCTGTTTGGCGATCCGGTCATCCATGCGCAAAGCACACCGTATCAGCGGTTGGTGTTGACCCAGTGGAAAGATGATTTACGTTTATATATCAATGGCAATTTGCAGTTTTCAAGCCGCGATGAATACCGCTACCACGAAGCCTTGGTGCATCCGGTCATGGCCTCGGTGCCACAGGCCAAACGGGTGCTGATTTTGGGGGGCGGGGATGGGCTTGCCATGCGTGAGGTGCTGCGCTATCCACAGGTGGAGTCGGTGGTGTTGGTCGATCTTGATCCTGCGATGACCGATTTGTTTCGCACCAACTCGCTGCTGACGCAACTCAATCAATACGCCTTTGCTGATCGGCGAGTGACGGTGGTGAATGCCGATGCCGCGCAGTGGCTAGAGCAACATCGTGGCCTGTTTGATGTGTTGATTGTCGATTTCCCCGATCCTTCCAGCTTTGGTTTGGGCAAGTTGTATTCCACGCCGGTGTATCGGTTGATGAAGCAGCACCTTGCGCCGCATGGGCGCATGGTGGTGCAGTCGACCTCGCCATTTTATGCGCCACGGTCATTTTGGTGTATTGAGGCCACCTTAAAAAAAGCCGGTTTTGTGGTCACGCCGTATCATGCGCTGGTGCCGTCGTTTGGCGAGTGGGGCTTTATGTTGGCAAGCCTTCAGTCTGATTTTGAAATTCCCAAAAGCTATGCCTTGCCCATGAAATTTTTGGATGCGATGACCACCGCACAGATGTTTTATTTTCCCAAAGATATGCAAAAACCGGTGGTCGAACCAAATGATCTGAATAATCAACGTTTGGTGCAATATTTTGAGCAAGATTGGCGTGAGGTGATTCGTTGAATCGCCGACAGTTGCTGCAAGCCGGATTTGTTGGCGCGGCAAGTTTGATGAGTGGTTGCGGACAGCGCTGGCCGTCTTGGGCGATGATTCCGCCGTGGTTACCGATCAAAGTGCTGAATGTGGGTATGCAGCAAGGCCATCGGCTGCGTGATCTGCGACAGTTGCCACCGGTGAGTGCGCATCGGCAGGTGGATACGCTGATTTTGGGCAGTGGGATGGCGGCATTGTCGGCGGCGTTTCGACTCAAGCAAGCCGGACACACCGATGTGCTGATGCTTGATGGGGTGGAGTGGGCAGGCAATAGCAGTGCAGGTGTGTGGCAAGGGCTGGGCTATCCACGCGGGGCGCATTATTTGCCATTTCCCACACCAGAATCCTCCCATGTACAACAGATCTTGCGTACTTTGGAGATGTGGCAAGGCGGCAGCACCGGTGATGCAGCACAATACCGCGAAACCGATGTGGTGTTTGCCCCCACTGAGCGACTTTGGCAGGACGGCAAATGGCACGACAGCATCGTGCCGCAAGTGGCTAAAGGCTCAGACAGTGAGCAACAGCTCAAGCGGTTTTTACAGTTTACCGATCAACTCAAGGGCAAGCGTGGACGCGATGGCAAGCGGTTGTTTGCCATTCCAGTGCTGCTATCTTCGCAAGATGCCGAGTGGCGACAG
>CALFYA010000169.1 GCA_937952925.1 uncultured Moraxellaceae bacterium | reverse complement strand
CAAGCGACTCAAGCGACTCAAGCGACTCAAGCGACTCAAGCGACTCAAGCGACTCAAGCGACTCCAGCATCAGTACGCCCACCCGTCACGATGGTTGATGGCGTGAGCTATTTAGATACCGAGTATCTTGAACAGCACGAATTTAATGTGGAAGGTAAAAAGCGTTTTTATGCCTTGCCCGATGGGCTGGGTGGCACACAAATTGTGGAGCGTGAAAAAGGCGTCAATTTATCTGCCCTGCGTGTCGAAAAGCCCAAACAACCATTGGTGGTACTTGCGCCAAATTATCAACGTCTTGATGCCACAACCTTGCAGGATCTTGCAGGTGTGACCTGTTTTGAGCCTAAGCAATTGCAAAAGCTCAATGAGTTGCATGATGTTGCTGTCGATATCTGGCCTAGACCCAATTTTGAGCAAAATTTTGCATTCGTTGCCGTCAAGCTGCATGAGCAAGTGCAACAGATTCATTTGATGTCATATGCGACCACCACCAAACGGCCACAGTATTATTGGCCATTGGTGATGTTCCTCAATGAGCAAGGCTGTGTGACCGAAGGGGTTAACCAGTTCTTGCAGACACGCGTCAAAGCCACCATGCTACAACAAGCTGCTTTACAAGGTTACTTGCGTGTGCCAGAAGGCAGCAAGTACATCGTCTTGACACCCTTGGCTGAGACAGCCGAACTTTCGGATCTGACGTTGAGTGATCGTGGGCAATTACGTTTGACCCCAGTTGACTTAACGTCACCCCCTTGATGACGGGATTGAACAACATGAAACGACATGGACTAGTATTCACGCTCAGTGCACTGAGTTTGGCATTGACCGCTTGTAGTGGTGGCAGTAGTACGATCAATGAAAATCACAGTTTAACCGATGGCTCAACCATCAGTTCATGCTCATCAGCAGATTGTGTCAGGTTCGAATTTACCGATGAGCCTGTGGTCAACCTCAACTACCGCTGTGGCGTGGTGGTGAATGTGACCGATCAAACCGGTGTGGGTCAGTGTCGAAATGGCGAAAAAGCCGAGTTTTTCTTGCGTGCCAAAGGTGGCAAAAAAGAAATTTTGCTTGGCAGTGCCGTGATTCGAGGTATTCGTACACCGACCAGCTCAGAAAAAGTTGCAGATGCCCCAATTGTGCGGATTACACCGATTGATTTGGCCGCGTCCAATGCCAACAACACCAAAATTGAAAACATTGACTCGGCACAAGCCATTCAAGCGGTGCAGATCACCCGTTTATTGCAGGCTGTGCGTGACGAAAATCGCCCATACATTGACGGCGAGCCAGTTAACTTGCTGATTATTGATCATGACAAAATCAAAAAGCATATTGACCAGCTGCCCACAGACATCAAGCTCAACGAGTACAACACCTCCGACAAAGTCGCAAAACTTGAAGAGGCTCTGGCACCATTCTTGGTGGCCGCAGGGATTCAGCAGCGCCTGCCCGATGAGGCGACCGCCAAAGCACGTTTGGAGTTGACCCTACATGCCATTCAAGCGGGAGCTTATTATGGCACGCCCACCATCACCTTGCCGGTCATCAATGACAATGATGTGATTGATGATGAAGATATTATCAATCTGTTTGAAGCGGATAAGCTCAAGCTGGGCATTGAAGGTCAGGGGCAGGGGGGGACAGGCGTCAATCGTCGTGCCACCATGGCGCTCTACATGCTCAAAGATCGTGACGGTTATAGCATTGGTCAGGGGATGTATTGGTCAGGCGTCGCTACTGATCCCAAACAAGCCTATGAGCTGTATCGCAACAACAATTTTGAACCCATGAGCTTGATCAATGATCAAGCAGGCTTTAACCGGTTTACCGGAAAAGTTGAGAATATGGTGTGGAAAACCAGCGCAGGCACGGACACTCAAACGCAAATCAGTTTTGATGAAGGTACCCTGATTGGCAACGTCGTGATGGCCGGTGGTGATCGAACCTATCGCAATATTGTCAGCACCCTTGCAGATACCGATCCGATCCCTGCATTGGCCTTGGGCACATGGAAGCAATATAAGATTGGCAATGCAGGCGAAGTGGAGTCAAGCCCAATCTTTACAGGCTCAGCGACCATTTCCAAATCATCAAGTGTCAACACCTTTCTTGATCCAGCGGTGTGGCGTACCCAAAAAACCGTTGCTACGGGTGATACTTATGTGTTTCCGTTGCATGTCACCTTCACGTTGCGCGGGATCAGTGATTGCTCACTGGGTGTCTGTCCGGTCATTGGTGAATTCTCCGCCACCATCTTAGCCAATGGCAATATTATCAGTGATTTGGATTCAGACTGTTCGGCGGTAGATGTGGATAATCACGAGGTGAGCGCACCAAGTGGTGAAACAGTTCTACAAGAGCAGCGGATTGGTGTGGTGCGTGCAGCCTATACCGATACTGAGCAAAACAACTTCTTTATTGGCCCCAGCATTATGCTCGCGGGCACGCCATTTAAGAGCCTCAAAAATGTGAATGATCCCACCAAGCCTTACAACTTGGATGGTATCCAGATTGGGACATTAGCCATTGCGCCACGGGTCAAAATGAACGTGGCAGGCGTGCGTAATGCCGCTGTAGGCACCACAGGCTCAGTCAATATCACCGATTCTAGTAGTGCAGATAGCATCACCGATGGGGTGACTCCTGCACGTTGGGTCAATGTGTATAGCTCGTACTACAAACTGATCACCAACCCCACGCCAGATCAGTCGAGCAGCGCCAAAAACTTCACCGGCACATTATCGGTGCGTCCAACGAGTTGCTATACCGTTAAGCGTAAGTAATGCAGCGTTGATGCTCTCGGGAGCTTTCGCTCCCGATGGGTTGAGCTACAGATCCTAGGGTCTGTTGACGTTTCAGTCGTGGTCGCGACATAGACGATTTTTTAGACG
>CALFYA010000168.1 GCA_937952925.1 uncultured Moraxellaceae bacterium | reverse complement strand
ATTAAACAAAAACTAAAAATACCTTTAATAAATAAATCGTCAAAAAAAGGACACTTTCACAGTGTCCTAGGGTTTGTTGACATTTTATGGGTGAGCCGCGTTGCTCGGCCAAAAAATTGTGCCCGCCAAGTCGGCACAGGCGTTAGCTTGCACGAAAACCGATATTGGCTTTACGCAGCACCTTGAGATGACTCTCTTGCTCGAGCCACTCAACCAACTGATCCACTGCTGTGACGGGGTTAAACTTGGCCTGACGCACCACCACCGCAAAATCTCCTGCGGCCAAGTTGGACAAACGGCTCAAGCGTAAACGCATGGCATCGCTCAGAGCTTGCGCATCAAAGCCCAAATGCTGTGCGGTCACCGCAAACAGCTGCTCCACTTGCGTAGGCTTGAGATAATCAAAGCGTAGCTTGAGGTCAAAGCGGCGCAGTGCCGCAGGATCAAGATCATCCATCCGATTGGTGGACGCCACCAAGATCCCGCCAAATCCTTCCATTTGGGTGAGCAGTTCATTGACCGCTGAAACTTCCCAATTGTGCTGCGCTTGCTCACGGTTTTGCAAAAAGCTATCGACTTCGTCGATTAGCAACACCGCTTGATCATCATCGGCTTCTGCAAAAGCTTCAGCCAGATTTTGCTCGGTACCACCGACCCAACGCGACAGCAAATCCGAGCCGCGTTTGACCAATAACGGCTTGTCGAGACGCTCGGCCAGCCAACGTGCAAACGCGGTCTTACCTGTGCCGGGTGCACCATACAGACACAAACGTCCTGCATCATGCTGTGCCAAACCATCCGCAATCCGTTCAATCGGCTGATCGGTATTGAGATAAGCCAAATCATAGTATTCAGGTAAAGCGTTGGGATTGTGGCGACGAATCCGACCATAACCTTGCGCCTGTAAGGTCGCAGATACTAAGCGTTCAATCGCTTGGCCTTGCTGATCGACAGGCAGTTGATGATCTAAGGTTTGCACCACACGAGCTGCACGCCGAATAATCGCAGGGGCAAGTGCAGGGCTTGCAGCCAAGCGCTTGATCTGGGCAGCATCGAGTTGCTCGCCACAGGTTTGTGTAACGATCTGCTGACGCAAACGTTCTGGCGGGACAGGCACTTCAAGCACCATATCAAAACGACGGATAAACGCCGGATCGAGCTGGCTGGCGTTGGAAATCCAAAAGGCAGGTGCGGGATTGTCTTCAAGCATGCGGTTGACCCATGCTTTACGGCTTTGCGCCGTGCCTTTCATGCCTGCGCCTTGCAGATTGTCATTAAACACATCTTCAATTTCGTCAAACACCAACAGTACTGGCTGCCGTGCAAACACACTCTGGGCAGCACGATAGGCGCGTAGCCGCCGCATCGCATCCACTGGATCGCCTTGTTCGTCTTCACTGGCAATCTCATACAGCGGTTGGTCAAGGCTGGCCGCCAGCACGCGTGCCAACTGGCTTTTGCCCGTACCGGCAACGCCATACAAAAAGATATTGACGCCATGCTGCTTGGTGCTGAGCACCTGTGCCAAATAAGTCCGCAGTAAATTCAACGAATCGGCCAAATGCGGATAATCCGCCAAGCTCAGCTCAGCCGGTGATGCCGGAATCAAGGTCTCACGCAGTAAACTGACCGGATCAGACGACTCCGTAATCAAATGATCGGCAAAACTCGCCGACAATAACTCTAGCTTGCCTTTGAGCAAATATGAGCCATTGCGATCCACCATCACCAAGCCTGAGCGCGACAGTGCCGCACGCGGATCGAGGGCTTGGCGAATCTCGCTATCGGGCAAATCAAGCAATACCGACAAGCTATGGATCACCCGTCCGGTATTGAGTGGCCCCAGCTGATCGGCAGCATCATCAAAAATACGCTCATGATGCAGCAGCGCGACTAACTCCAAAATTTTGCAATCGACAGGAGTGAGTCCGACCAATTCGGCTAGACGTGCCACGTTTTGCTGCAACAACTCCGGTGGCTGCAACTGTGCCGCTTGGGGATTGAGCGTATAGTAGGCTTGGCGCAAGCGTTGGCGAGCTTCAACCGCATCAAATGGGCTTTGTTGACATAAATCAAAGCATCCAAGCACTTCGGCGAGTTGCTCATTGTCAAAGCCATGCTCACGCACAAAACGCAAATGTCCACCGAGTGGAATCAAAATACGCAGCAGCCACAGCTGAATCAGGGGTGACACTGGCACCGTGTGGAGGTCGGTGAGTTCATCGGGTTGTAACGCAGCACGTGGAGTTCGTGGGTTAAACAACTCATCAAGCACATCAAATTCGGAATTGGTCATCTAAACTTCAAAACAATCTCATGTGGAGGAAGATGGAAGACATCTTCAGAACGCATTGCTATCCATCAATGCATCTTATCAATCGGGTGTCTGGCTAAAAATAGCACGACATTTCAGTATAGCAAATTTTGAATGTACTTCAAGAAAAATTGGGGGAAACTGTGTTCCCCCTGTTGATCACACGGTGGTCAATGGTTGCACTGCAGCTGTGGGCTGACTCGGCAAGGTATGCCGCAAAATCCGCCATGCGACCTGCCCAAACTGACGCGGCAGGCTGCCGATATTGTAGTGTTGTCCATAACGACGGCAAATGTCTTGTACGACCGGTGCGATCTGCGCATAGCGACGCGCTGGAAGATCTGGGAACAAATGATGCTCGATTTGATGGCTCAAATTGCCAGTCAAAATATGAAATAGCTTGCCGCCGGTCAGGTTGGATGAACCGCGAATTTGGCGCATATACCAATGTCCACGACTTTCGTTTTCAAGCACCGATTTGGGGAAAATTTCGGCATTTTCGGTAAAATGTCCACAAAAAATAATGGTAAATGTCCAGAGGTTACGGATGCCATTGGCGACCAAATTACCTGTGAATACCGGCAAAAACGCAGGGCCTGCAATCAGCGGGAAAAACACATAATCTTTAAACAATTGCTGGCGAATTTTGCGCTTGGTCGGTGCATATTCGATGGCAAACTGTTCTTTGCTTTTTTTGCCACTAAACAACTGCCCCAAACGCAGCTCTTGGATCGCCACACCCCACTGAAACAGTAATGCAAAAATCACCGCGTAGATCGGTTGACCCAAATAAAACGGCTTCCAGCGTTGCTCTGGAAATAAGCGCAGTACGCCATAGCCAATATCGTCGTCCACGCCTTTGATATTGGTATAGGTGTGGTGCATATAGTTGTGGGTTTTGCGCCAGTTGTCGCTGGTGCCCACAATGTCCCACTCATAGGTCGCCCCATTGAGGGTTTTGTCATTCATCCAGTCGTACTGACCATGCATGACATTATGACCAAGCTCCATATTTTCCAAAATCTTGGCCAAACCCAGCAGCCCAGTCCCCGCGAGCCATGCTGGTGGAAACCACCCAAGCATCAACAAGCCACGACCGAGTGCACTGCTGATGCGGACACTTTTGACGATGCGGCGGATGTAACGCGCATCTTCTTCGCCGATATTGGCGAGTACCGACTGACGTAGCGCGTCGAGTTCGGCTGCAAAGGCTTGCAGTTCTGTTTCGCTCAAGGTACGGCTACGGGTGATTTTGCTTTTTTTCAGGGGGTTTTCAAACATCATCATGTTGGCAATCTCAAGTTATAGGTCAAGGGTCAGATCAGAGCGAGCGCTGCTGACACAGATTTTGAGGGCTTGGGTGGCATCGTGTTGGGTACTGCCATCAAGCACATTGGTGGTCGTGCCTTGTGATTTGGGACAGACACAGGTGTTGCAGATCCCCATGCGGCAGCCATAGGCCGGACGAATGCCCTGAGCTTCGAGCGCAGGCAAAATCGCTTGGTTTTTGGCAATGGTCAGCGTGCGGTTTTGCTTAGTCAAGGTCACTTGTACTGTGCCAAGGCTGTCATCTAGCACCGGCAAGGAAAACGCTTCAGTCAACAGTTGCTGGACTTGACCTTGCAGCAGCTGTTGCGCCGTTTGCACAAACCCTGCCCCACCACACACATACGTGATATACCTTGCGCGATCCGCAACCGCTTGATCGAGTTGGGTGAGGTCAATCCGGCCTTCACCTGCATAGCCCTGCTCGTCGCGACTACGGGTGAAAAAAATATGAAAGGTAAATTGATGATCTTGTGCAGCGTATTGTTGTAGCTCGGCCAAAAAGCCGATATCCGCCGGTGAGCGTACCCAATACAACAAGGTGGTTGGTGCTGGACGAGTCTTGCTGATCCGATAGCTCTCGCGCAGCAAGCTGATCATCGGGGTAATCCCGCTGCCTGCCGCGAGCAATAAAAGCGGCTGATCGGCGGCTGGCAAGGTCATCTGACCAAACACCCCATCAAGCTCCACCACATCACCGACTTTTGCTTGCGTGTGCAGCCATGTACTGACCACGCCACCTTCGATACGTTTGACGGTGATGGCGATATCGTGTGGATGTGCCGGATGACGACTAGGGCTATAGCTACGGGCAATGCGCACACCGTTGATTTGTACCGTGAGGTTTAGGTGTTGACCGGCTTGAAAGGTGGGAACGTGTCGATTGGGGCGCAAAAATACGGTCAGCGTGTCGTGATTGATCTGCTCACGTCCAACAATCGTGGCAAGCCCACGCTGCATCGACCATGTGGGACGAACCTGTTGCAGCCAAAAATCAATCACATCTGGATTGATCACCGATTGGAGTAATTGTTTGACGGTGGGCATCGCAAGCGGTGTGGTCGCAACAACGTGACTCATAGCAGCACCAAGTGTGGGTTTTGAATTATTATACATTTGTATAGACAACTGTATAGTTTTATTTGTTGGCCTTTTTTTCAATAAGATGTGTCAAAATGTCACCGCATGACTGAAAAAGCCACGGATGTGCTGGTGGTCATCGTCGATATCTTGCTAGGTTGCTGCGTATGTCTGATTTTCCTGTATCTACCGAAGCCAAAACCCGCCCGCATTTGGGTCGGCGTGCCTCGATCTCACGCGATGAACTGATTGATGCCGCGTTGGCGCTGATTGGCCCACATCGCAGTATCTCAACGATTAGTTTGCGCGAAGTCGCACGCGAAGCAGGCATTGCACCCAATAGCTTTTATCGGCACTTTCGCGATGTCGATGAATTGTCAATTGCCTTGATTGAGCAAGCCGGTACTGCCCTACGTCAAATTATTGGTAAAGCGCGGCATCGCGCGTCGGCGGATCAT
>CALFYA010000167.1 GCA_937952925.1 uncultured Moraxellaceae bacterium | reverse complement strand
TTGGCTGCACCGGTTCAGCAGAGCCTTGAGCGCTACTTTATGACCCTGACCTTGATCACCCGTCAAGGCTCTGGGCGAGTCAGTGCCAAGCAAATTGAAGACTTGAGTCACTTGCTCGGTCAGCGTTTGTCGGTGTTGTATGAATTCAACTCACCTGAGTTTTTTGATAAAGCCTTGTTTAGAAGCTTTATTGCTGCATTGGCTGAGCAGCAGTATCTGACCATCGACGCCGACGGTATTATGCACTTTGATCATCAGCTTGAGACCATCGCGGGCGATGCGCACTTGGTGCTCAATGAAGACACGCTCAATACCTTGCAGCATGTCACTTGCGTGACCGATGATGAAGTGCAAGCCGCCATGAATGCGCTAGAGCGTAAAAAAGAACGCAAACGTCGCAGTTAAGCGACGCTGTCGCGTTCGCCCTCCCACATTCGGGAGGGTTTTTTATTCGTCGGTCGTCTGGCATTCAGCCGCTTTGGGGTCTTGTTGACAGCGCACTTTTTTCAGCAAGCTGATCATTTTTTTGTTGTAGACGCCCTCTTTGACCAACTGTGTCCGCATATCGCGCATCAATTGCACATAGCCCGCCTTTTCGCTCTCCCCCAACTCCGCCCAATAGCGCTTGGGAATACTACGCTCCAAGCGGTCTGCCGACAGCATCATCCGATTGGTTTGTGAGGCAAACCAGCGCCGGCTATCACGGCCAAATCCTGCCGGAAACGCACTTTTTCGCACAATAATATTCATGCTGACAAAGGTCACCGGAAAGCGAAACATCGCGCCTTTGTTGCCCATCCCTTTGTGCAGCTCAAGCGCGGTAAACGACAAGGCAATCGCCCCCATGATATCGACCTGACCGCTATTAAACACATTTCCCATATTGCTCACCGTGACTGGCACAGGGACAGCACCGATTTTTTTGACCATGTCATATTGGGCTTGATCGCTTTCGAGCACTGCAAAACGGCGACCTTGAGCTTTATTGAGATTGTTGATTTGTCGATCATTGACCGCCACATACGCCATACCGAGTGGAAAAATCCCTGCGACCTCATAGTCGCCATTGACCATCTCCGCATCAAGCTTAGGATTGCCCATAATCGACAGCACTGCGCGTGCTGCACCATTATTCAGGATGCCACCTATGGCATTCATCGAACCAGTGTAAGTATTAAATTTGCGTGCCATAAAGTCGGTCACGGCAATACTGTCGCAATCTTTGGACAGCAAAAAATTGGCAACTGCTTCTTCACTGCGATACGGAATCAGCTCAATATCAACACCCTGTGATTTGGCAACAATGGTGAAATCTCTCATCAAGGCATAAGCATCACCTGCCGCCCCCATCGGATCAAATACACACAAGGTTTGGGCATGGCTTGCAACACTGATGCTGGCACAGGCCGTGGTCAACACCACGGTCAGGATGGGGGATATGCGTTTGAGCATGCTCACGATGCGTCCTATTGTTGTATTCGAATGATCATCGCGACTTTCTAAATCATCAGCAGGGAGATTGCTAGCCGAAATTGTAATTTTTTTGCCAATTGATGCACGTTTTTGCCAAGAAAACGGCTGAGCAGCGCGGCTCAGCCGTTCACCCAACCTGAATCATCATTCATCGCTGAGGGTGCATTCAAAATTGTTGGGATCTTGCTGACAACGTAGTTTTTTCAGCAGCGTGGTCATTTTTTTGTTGTACACGCCCTCGTTGATCAGCTTGATACGCATTTCACGCATGATGCGGATATAACCGACTTTGTCGTTGCTCGACAAGTCCGACCAGTATTTTTCGGGTACACTTTTTTCAATCCGCGCCACGGTATCCATAATGCGGTTGGTCTGCGAGGAAAACCAACGGCGGCTCTTGGCACCAAACTCGGCAGGAAAGGCTTCATGTTTGAGGATCACATCCATACTCACAAACGTGACCGGAAATCGAAATAACGCGCCTTTGTCACCCATGCCCTTATGTAACTCAAAGGCCGTCACGGCCAACGCAGGCGCCCCCATCGCATCGACTTGCTTACTGTTGAATTTGGTGCCCATATTGCCAATCGTGACCGGAACCGGCGTTGCCCCGACTTTTTTCACCATTTCATATTGGGCGCGATCACTTTCGACCACCCCAAAACGAATGCCTTGCGCTTTGGCCAAACTATTGATTTCACGGTTATTGACAATAATATACGCAGGGCCTATCGGGAAAATACCACCCACCTCAAATTTGCCACTGACCATTTCTTCATCGAGTTTGGGATTACCCATCAAATTGATCACGGTTTTAGCCATCGCATTATTGATAATGCCACCAATGGCATTGAGCGACCCAGCATAGCTATTGAATTGTCTGGCGGTAAAATCAGTGAGGGTCACGCCTTCACATTTGCCTGTTTTAAAATCACGCAGCGCATCAGGTTCGTCATTGTAAGGGATCAGCTTCAGCTCAACCCCCAAGCCCTTGGCCATCACCCCATAATCTTTCATGATGGCAAAGCCTTCGCCTGCCGCTCCCATCGGATCAAACACACAAATGGTTTGTGCCTGCACTTGCGCGGTACTAGCCAGCAGCATCAGCGCCGCTGACCATCCCATGCAACGCGATGTAGTTGAAATAGACATGCGTTTCCTTCCTATTGATACGCGAGGGGGTATATTATTGCGCCACAGTTGGCATTCTGTATGCAAAAAGTTACAAATAACAATAAAACTTAAAACATACGCTAAAAATAAATATTTAAAACAGCATCGGATGACCCCTCATCACGATGCGGTTCATGGGTGCAATGCTCGCGTTTACTCTTCCAATTTACATTCAAAATTGGTCGGATCTTGCTGACAGCGGATTTTCTTGAGTAAGGCGGTCATTTTTTTATTATACACGCCGTCTTTGACCATTTCTAAACGCATCTGATGCATCAAACGCACATACCCTACCTTGTCATTACTCGATAACTCCGACCAGTATTTTTCGGGCACTGCTTTTTCAAGACGATTGACCACATCCATCATCCGATTGGTTTGCGAGGCAAACCAGCGCCGACTTTTGGCACCAAATGCCGCCGGAAAGGCTTGATGCTTAATCAGCACATTCATGGAGACAAACGCGACGGGGAAACGAAACATAGTGCCATTTTCTCCCAATCCCTTGTGCAGCTCAAACACCGTAAAGGCAATCGGTGGCGCAGCCATCGAATCGACCTGCCCACTATTAAATTTTTGCCCCATATTACCAACCGTGATCGGGACAGGCACCGCCCCGACTTTCTTCGCCATTTCAAACTGCGAGATATCGGTCTCGGTCACCCCAAAACGAATGCCTTGTGCTTTGGCTAAGCTATTAATTTCTTTATTTTTGACCAAAATATACGCCAAGCCAATCGGCGCAACCCCAATCACCTCATGCTCACCACTGACCATATCGGCATCGAGCTTGGGGTTGCCCATCAAATTGATCACGCTTTTGGCCATCGCATTGCTGGTAATCCCACCCACGGCACTCAGCGAACCGGTAAAGCTATTAAATTGCCGAGCGGTGACATCAATCAAGGTGGCCGCTTCGCACTTGCCCGATTTATAATCTTTGAGCACACTAGGTTCATCTTTATAAGGTAGCAGATTGACCTCTACCCCAATATTACGCGACATCAGCGCATAATCTTTCATAATCGCAAACACTTCACCTGTGGTTACCATAGGATCAAACACACACACATTTTGTGCATAGCTTGCAGAACCAACCAAACACATTGTCCCCACTGCGAGACGACGCAGAATATTGTTGTTCATACGGATTGCCCTAAAATGACATGCTGCCTATTGCGAGCACGCCTAACACTACAAAGTTTTATCAGGCTTGTCAGGGGTTTGGCAGAAATTGCCATGCTGCGACATTTTTGGCAATCCATGTGTAAATAATTGAAGTGGAAATTATTTTTGAGGGGGATTGATTCGGGTATCGATTAACGGCCAACACTTTCCGACCAAAGGAATAAGGCATAAAAACATGCCTTATTCCTACATCTTTTATTCGTCGTTGAGCGCACATTCAAAATTGGTGGGATCTTGCTGACAGCGAACTTTCTTTAACAAAGATGTCATTTTTTTATTATAGACGCCTTTATTAATCAATTCGATCCGCATTTCACGCATTAAGCGGATATAACCCACCTTATCGTTACTTGATAGCTCTGCCCAATATTTTTCGGGTACCGCTTTTTCAAGACGATTCACCACATCCATCATGCGATTGGTCTGTGAGGCAAACCAGCGTCGCCCTTTGGCACCAAAGGTCGGTGGAAACGCTTTATCATTGACAATCAAGTTCATACTGACAAACGTGACCGGAAAACGAAAAATCGCCCCTTTGTCCCCCATCCCTTTATGCAATTCAAACGCCGTGACCGCAATTGCGGGTGCACCCATCGCATCGACTTGTTTACTGTTAAATTTGGTGCCCATATTGCCAATGTTAATTGGCACAGGCTTCGCACCCACTTTTTTGATCATTTCGTATTGTGCTTGATCGCTGTCAATCACGCCAAAACGCACGCCTTGTGCTTTGGCGAGACTATTAATTTCACGATTATTAACAATAATATAGCCTGCCCCGATTGGAAAAACGCCCGCGACTTCATGTTGACCACTGACCATCTCTGCATCAAGCTTGGGATTACCCATCAGCCCGATGACCACCCGTGCCATCGCATTATTGGTGATCCCACCAATCGCATTGAGCGAGCCGGTATAGCTGTTGAATTGACGCGCTGTAAAGTCGGTGAGCGTGACCGCTTGGCATTTCCCCGCTTTATAGTCTTCTAGTGCCTGTGGTTCATCGCTATACGGCAACAGCTTGAGCTCAACCCCCGTCCCCTTTGCCATCAAGGCAAAATCTTTCATGATGGCAAAGCCTTCACCGGCTGCCCCCATCGGGTCAAACACACAGACGGTTTGTGCTTGCGCGGTGCTTGCCCCCAAGCCCATCGCCACCCCCAACAGCATGGAGGCATACTGATTTTTGGTCATACTCACCTATCCTATGGCGCTGTGATGATCGCCCGTTCTAATCAATGTCTTGGCCAAAAACTGTTAACTCTTGTAATCAAGTTGTTGTTTTACCAAACAGTATGATGGCTAAAAACATAATTTTTTAGCAAAAAAAATCTGCCAAATCATTAAATTAATTCATTTTAAATGCATATTTAAGCACAGACACCATCTGATTGCTTTCCGACCAACAACAAGGTCAATGTGCACACACATTGACCTCGCAACGCTTATTCATCGGCCAATGGACACTCAAAATTGCTTGGATCTTGCTGGCAACGTACTTTTTTGAGTAGCGAAGTCATTTTTTTGTTGTAGACACCTTTTTTGATCAATTCGATGCGCATTTCTCGCATCAAGCGGATATAGCCCACTTTGTCGTTGGCGGTCAAATCCATCCAATATTTGTCGGGTACGGTTCTCTCAACCCGCAAAACCCCATCCATCAAACGACTGGTCTGGGAGGCAAACCAGCGCCGTCCTTTGGCACCAAACGTCGGTGGAAACGCATCTTGTTTGAGGATCACGTTCAGGCTGACAAAGGTCACCGGAAAGCGAATAAATGCGCCTTTATCGCCCATGCCTTTGTGCAATTCAAACGCGGTAAAAGCCAATGCAGGCGATCCCATCGCATCAATTTGCCGCGAATTAAATTTGGTTGCCATATTGCCAATGGTGACGGGGACGGGCGTCGCACCAACTTTTTTGACCATTTCATACTGAGCAGGATCGTTGTCGAGCACCCCAAAACGGATGCCTTGCGCCTTGTTCAAGCTGTTAATTTCGCGGTTATTCACCACGATATAAGCGGGGCCCATCGGGAAAATTCCCGAAATTTCATAGCCATCACTGACCATATCTTCATCAAGCTTGGGATTGCCCATTAGGCCAATCACCACTTTTGCCATCGAGTTATTGATAATCCCGCCAATGGCATTCATCGAACCGGTATAGCTGTTGAACAGACGCCCACTAAAGTCGGTCAGGACTGCGCCTTCACATTTGCCTGCTTTGAAGTCTTTGACGGCGGGAGGTTCTTCGACATAGGGCACCAGCTTAAGCTCAACGCCAGTGCCTTTGGCCATCAAGGCAAAGTCTTTCATGATCGAAAAAATATCGCCAGATGCTCCCATGGGGTCAAACACACACAGGGTTTGAGCTTGAGCGGTCAAACTCGCTCCGGCCAACACTGTGGCACTTGCGCTTTGGGTGAGTGGATTCATCATCGCCTCCTGCAAGATGAGTGATACGGTTGTTGTAAGATTTTGCCCATCCGAAAGCAACTATCATTTGTAAAAAATGTATTTTAAATTCAGGTTTTTACCCCCCACTTCCCCCATCTTTTGATCAGGGAAGTGGGTCGAATTATTCGTCGGTCATGCTACATTCTTGCGCGGTCGCATCTTGTTGACAACGTACTTTTTTGAGTAAGGATGTCATTTTTTTATTATAAATCCCTTCTTGAATCAGTTTGACCCGCATTTCACGCATCAACCGGATATACCCCACTTTGTCATTGGTGGACAGCTCAGACCAGTATTGATCGGCAACACTCTTATCTAGTTTGATCACATTTTCCATTAGGCGTGGCGATTGAGCGGCAAACCAACGTCGTGATTTGGCACCAAAGCCTTCAGGAAAGGCGCGTTGATCCGTCACCACATT
>CALFYA010000166.1 GCA_937952925.1 uncultured Moraxellaceae bacterium | reverse complement strand
GCTGGCTGTAGCGCACCACAATAAAAATGTACAAGGCCAAATGGGCAATCAATAAACCCTCCAGCGGCCAACGCACACTTGGATCAAAGCGCTGCCAGCCCCACAGCCCTGCCAAGCCAAAGGTCACTGCAGCACCCAGTAGATTGAGCATTTTCCACGTGCGCTGATGGGCAATCCACGCCACCGCCAGATTGAGCAAGAAATAATAGGAAAACAGCGCCACCACATTACCCTGACCCGTTGAGGTCAAGATCGGTGCCAAAAATGCGCCACCAAACGCGAGTAGAGCCAGCGGCAGGGCATCTTGTTTGACCGCAAAAATCGCACTAATCGCGGCCAGCATGGCAAGCAAGGCAAAGGTGAGCTGGCTGGGCAATACGCTATACAAACGAAATGCCGCAAACAGGGTCAGATATAAAATCGCGAAACCACCGCCTTGCAAACTCAAGCCATAACCGCGCCGCTTTGCGCTCAACCGCAAACCGACGCCGACCAGTGCCAAGCCACCGAGCGCAACACCAGCCAAGCGTAGCTCTATCGGCGTCTGGAAATACTCGCTGGCAAGGCGCAGCAAAAACACTACCCCAACCAGCAACACCAAGATGCCAATCCGCACAATGGTATTGCCACCAGTAAACCAGCTTTTGATCGACTGCCCCACCGAAGTGACCACGGAGATCGACTGCTCATCTGGCTCCAAAACCGGTGTTTTTGCAGGGGCAACAGGCGGCGCAGAGACATGAGTCGCAACGGCTGCTCGTGGCTGGCTGACTACCGGCGGCGGTGATGAAAAAGGATCAGGCAATTCGTCGGTGGGTGTAGCTAGATCTATTTCGTTCGGGACGGCAGCACGAGGTGGCTCTAACGATGCAGCGGGAATCGGTTCGGGTGACGTGATGATCGGCACGCGATCAGCACTCGTTGTGGTGGTGGTTGGAGTTGGAACCGTGGGCTGTACAGATGGCGGGGCGGACTGTGCGCCGAGTGTGCGCTCCAACTGAGCGATCCGGTCTTCAAGCTCGCGTCGCAGCCGTTTGCTCTGCCCCAGCACGATCAAGGCTAAAATCAGCGGTGCACACCACAGCACCAACGCCAACAAGGCCAACAACTCCCACCCCATAAGCACCTTTGTGGCCGAGCCACTCGATTTTGTTATGCTCCAAATCCTAACGTGTTTTCTGCGTGGCTGTGTTGCTTTTCTCAACCTTGCAGTTTTTTGCCAACTTTTTCGTTTTTGCACCAAAACAAAACATGATCAATAAATACGCACCAAAATAACTCATCTATTTATTTTCAAACAAGATAAACGGTTATTTTAAAAGATGGATTTTTCATTCATCATAAGCATAGTCTGTATAATTCAACCGTATTCACACATCAAAAAACAAACCGCACTGGCGCGGAAGGTCACTCTCTTGACGAATCTCAAGAGGGGATGAGGAGATATGCATGACACAACCCCTGTTTAACAAAGAAGACTTTGCGCAACTCGCTCGCTTCAAACTGCTGATGCGTCAGGTTCATCAATATACAGTTGATCTCACTGACCTCGCCACTGAACCACAATATGCCAAAGATACCCTTGATCTTGCTGAAGATACGGATCATGAAGAGCTGATGATTCTTGCTATCGAGTTGCGCGCTCGCCTTGGTCTACTCAATCAAGCCATTCCTGTTCCTACTACACCACCAACGCCTAGTGTTGTAGCCCCTCCTGTTGTATCCGAACCAGAAGCCCCCAAGAAAACAGACCGTTATCGCTTCTCTTTACGTTAATTTTGCACACCCTCGCAGTGTGACAACACGAGTTGTCGCACTGATCAACGAATACCTCAGTGATTCAGCATAAATCGCGTTACCATAGCCGGTCGTTTTGCAAAAAAAGGGTTGCACCGTGTCGGCTTTGGATCAAACCACGCCCCCATTTATCTTGGTGGATGGCTCGTATTATTTGTTTCGTGCCTTTCATGCGCTGCCGCCCCTCACCACCCGCGAAGGCTTACCCACCAATGCCATCAAAGGTGCGCTCAACGCGCTCAACAAACTGATCCGACGCTTCAACCCCACCCATATGGCGGTGGTGTTTGATACGCCAGAGCCGACCTTTCGCCATGAATTATCGGCAGAATACAAAGCGCATCGCCCTGAGATGCCCAGTGATTTGTCGGTGCAAATCCCCTATTTGCATGCCACCATCCGCGCCTTGGGGATTCCGCTCCTCGCGATTTCGGGCGTAGAAGCCGATGATGTGATCGGCACGCTAGCACGCCGCGCCTGTGTAGAAGGTCATCATGTACTGATCTCCACCGGTGACAAAGACATGTGCCAATTGGTCGATGACCTGATCATTTTGGAAGATAGCTTCAAAGACAAAGTGATGGATCATGCGGCGGTGATCGAAAAATTTGGCGTGCGTCCAGACCAAATTATTGATTATTTAACATTAATGGGCGACGCATCCGACGGGATTGCAGGCATTCCCAAAGTCGGGGCAAAAACTGCCGCCAAGCTGCTGCAACAATACGGCGATATTGCAGGGATATTGGCAGACGCGCACAACATCAAAGGCGTGGTCGGGCAAAACATCCGCGACCATCAAGACCGCATTCCGCTCAATCATCAACTCGCCAGCATTGTGTGCAATTTGCCGCTCAATCTCGATTGGCACGAACTCAAAATTGCGCCACCACGCAGCGACGAACTACGCCGTTTGTATCAAGAATTGGAGTTTCGCACCCAACTGCAATCCCTCGACCATCCCAACCATCCTGCCAATCTGAGCCAAGCGCCCACGCCCACCGCAACCCCCGATGCAGCGCCAGTGACGGTCACCACATCCGATCATCAATGGCATACCATTTTGGATCAAGCAGCGTTTGAGCAACTGCTGAGCCGCTTGCAAAAGGCCGAACGCTTTGTCATCGACACCGAAACCTCCGCGCTCGATTGGCGTCAAGCACAATTGGTGGGACTGTCATTTGCCCTACAGCCACACGAAGCGTTTTATATTCCGGTGGCACACGACTATCTCGGCGCACCGAGCCAACTCGATCGTGCTGCGGTGTTGGCTGCACTGCAACCCATGTTAGAAAATCCCGCGATTGGTAAAATCGGCCAACATCTCAAATACGACGCACATATTCTGCGCAATCACGGCATCCAGTTGCGTGGCTGGCACTTCGACACCATGCTGGCCTCCTATGTGCTCAATCCCACTGCCACCCGTCACAACATGGACGACTTGGCCAAACACTATCTCGATTACACCACCACCACCTTTGAAGACATCGCCGGTAAAGGCGTCAAACAGCTCACGTTCAACCAAATCGAACTGGACAAAGCCGCGCCGTATGCCTGTGAAGATGCCGACATTACCTATCGTTTATATGATGTGCTCTCCAGCAAACTTGCCAACACACCAGAATTGCAAGATCTGCTGCTTCATGTTGAGCTGCCGGTTGCCGAAATTTTGATGAACATGGAAAGTGATGGTATTTTGCTCGACACCCAAATCTTAGCCACGCTCGGCCAGCGTTTTGGCGAAACCATGCAGCAACTCGAAGCCACCGCCCATGAGCAAGCCGGACAACCCTTCAATGTGTCATCACCCAAACAACTCGGCGAGATTTTGTTTGATAAATTGGGCATTGCTGGTGGCAAAAAAACCGCATCAGGGCAGTACGCCACCCCTGAGAGCGTACTGGAAAAAATCGAGCATCCGCTGGCCACTACGGTGCTGGATTATCGCGGGCTGTCCAAACTCAAAAGCACCTATACCGACCGCCTGATTGAACAGTCCGATCCCGCCACACGCCGTGTCCATACCAGTTATCATCAAGCGGTCACCGCCACCGGTCGCCTGTCGTCGTCTGATCCCAACTTACAAAATATCCCAATTCGTGGCGAACAGGGGCGCTTGATTCGTCAAGCCTTTATTGCGCCCGAAGGTCGCGTGTTACTCGCCGCCGACTACTCGCAAATTGAGCTGCGGCTGATGGCGCATTTTTCACAAGATCCAGCCCTACTCAACGCCTTTCAAGAAGGCCGCGACATCCACCAAGCCACCGCTGCCGAAGTGCTCGGCATTACGCTTGATGCCGTGACGCCGGATCAACGTCGCCAAGCCAAAGCCATCAACTTTGGTCTGCTGTATGGCATGTCGTCGTTTGGTTTATCCAAACAACTCAAACTGTCGCGTAGCGAATCGCAAGACTATATCAATCGGTATTTTCAGCGTTATCCGGCGGTGCTTGACTACATGGAACGCACCCGCGCCCAAGCCGCTGCCCAAGGTTATGTCAGCACCCTGCTCGGACGGCGCTTATATACCAACGACATCAACGCCAAAAATGCCCAGATCCGCCAAGCCGCTGAACGCGCCGCGATCAATGCCCCACTGCAAGGCTCAGCCGCCGACATCATCAAACGCGCCATGATTGAAGTACAGCGTATCTTGCCGCACGATCAAGCCAAAATGCTGCTGCAAGTGCATGATGAGTTGGTGTTTGAGGTGGATACCACGATTGCCGATGAGCTAGCAGCCACCCTCAAGCAAGTGATGGCACAGGTGGTGGACTTGGATGTCCCTCTGATTGTAGAGGTCGGACGCGGCCGTGATTGGGACAGCGCCCATTAATCAAACCAAACATCCCCTTTAACGTAAAGGGGATGTCTGCTGCTTTTATTTTAAAATTTTATAAATCAACAGGCTGCAATCTAAACAGCAGCTCGCGCAAAAACTCACGGTCTTGCTCAATGCTGGGCAGCCGCTCGGCGATATGCTGCAAGCGTAACGCTCGCTCACGGATAAATTGCTCTAGCCCCAAGATACTTTCACGGCGTTGCTCGACCCGTTTTTGATCTTGCACAATCGACTCCGACAACGGACGCAAGACGATCTCGCTCCACTGCAACAAACGCTGCTCACTCTGCTGATAGATGGCCGTGAGTTCGGGCAAAAAGCCTTCTTCGAAGGTGCCGCGTGGGGTTTCGTTGCGCGGTCGTGGGCTATTGTACTCTTTCTCAAGCAAGGCAATCCGTTGCAAAGCCTCTTCCATATCCAATGCAGGCAACTGCATATCGGGCATTTCAAGCTCAGTACGCAATTTGTGGGCTTGTGCAGGCAAGGACTCCAGATCCGAACGCAAACGGCGGAAGTCGAGACGAATCCCAGAGATCATCACACTCACCGCGCTCGCCACTGTGGTGGCATTGGGCGTCAGGCCAAGCACACTACGCGCCCGTGCCAAGTGCCCATCAAAACGTGCCGAGCCGATCAAGCTCGATAAGCGGCTCAGACTGCTACGGATTTGCTGCTCACCCACCTCATAGCGTGCCACACGACGATTGAGTGCTTGCTGATCTTCGGTGATCGCCCGTTGTGCACGGATATAATCTTCATTGAGGCCATCTTGATTGTTTTCAAGCTGCGCTCGCTCCGATTGCAACAGCCGAAACTCTTCTTCAAGCCGATCCGAATCAGCCTTCACATCGTCAATAATCGGCGCCAACACATCGTTTTCGAGCAACTGCTCACGCGTCTCGATCACCGACTTAATCAAATGCTCTTCAAGATGGGCAAAACCACTCCGACGCAAACGCACAGGATCGCCTGCAATCGCGGCTTTGAGACCATGTTTGGCACTGAGCGGCAATACATGCGATTTGGGCACGGTGAGCTGGTGTGCGGTCATCCGAATCAAGCGCTCGACGCTTTCCACAATCGGCTCTTCATCCGACTCAAGCAAATCAATTTTGTTGAGGATCGCAAACAACGCGATGTTGTGCGCTTTGGCGGCGGGCATGACCTTGTTGTTCCAGTGCGCAAAATCACTGGCCGTCACCCCTGTTTCCACCGACAACAAATACAAAATGCCTTGAGCATCGGGCATCACATCACCGGTCAGATCCGCTTCGACGCCGGGTGCATTGATGCCCGGTGTATCCACAATCGACAACCCCAAACGCAGCAGCGGATGATCAAAATTGATCAGTGCATGCCGCCATGCTGGAATGTGCACATAACCGGGTTGGCTAATCGACGCTTCCAGAAAATCCAGATCAAAACCAAGTGCCTGTGCATCTTCTGCACGCACTTCACGGGTACGCGCCACTTCACGGAAAATCTGCCGCATGCTGTCGGGGTCGCTTGCGTTGAGATCCAGCTGAAACCATGCATCGGGCTGGCGACGGAAATATTGCAGCGGCTCTTGGCTTGAGCGGGTATCGATGGGCAACAGTTTTAAATAAGGTGAGGCCTGATCATCACAAAACAACTCGACCGGACACATGGTGGTACGCCCAACACGGGTCGGAAACAGCCGCATATGCGCATGCCGACCTAGTAAGGCATTGATTAATTCTGTCTTGCCCCGCGAAAACTCACCCACCACCACCAAACGCAGCCGGTCGGTAGCAAATAAGCGCATGGCATGCTGCAAGCGTTGTTGACGCATGGCATCCCGATCACGGCTATGAATCCACAAGCTATAGCGGGTGATTTCATTGGCGAGTGATTTTTTCCACGCATTAAACTGCGCAATCCGTCGCGCAAGTGGGTTGACCACCCCCTGACTGGTCAGGGTATGGCGCGTCGACTGTCCCACTTCTGGCTGATTGTTCATGCCAAACCTCTTAAGAGCTCTAGGGTCTGTTGATGTTTCAGTCGTGGTCGCGACATAGACGATTTTTTAGACGATACAAGGCGCAGCTT
>CALFYA010000165.1 GCA_937952925.1 uncultured Moraxellaceae bacterium | reverse complement strand
CGCAAGATCTGCCAAAAGCTGCACAACAATGGTCAATCGATCAACAAGCCATCCACGTGGCCAATCGTTTGGGCTATGGGATCACACCAGCGTTATTGAATCACATCAAAACCATCGGGATTTCTGCGTACATTGAGCAGCAGCTCAATCCATCGGAATTGCCGCTGGCAGCTTTGCCCAATCAACCCATCGGATTGTATGCGTCAGCCGCAGCAGGTGATCAATTACTGCAACAATTTACCCATTATCAAGCCGATCCTGAGTTGGTGCGGCAAGGGCAACCGTTGTCGGTGCAACGACAAAAAATGGTGCGACAAAAAACTACTGAATATCAACAGGCCAAATTACTGCGTGCGATTTATAGCCCACGCCAGCTCGAAGAGCGTCTGGTGGATTTTTGGTTTAATCATTTTAATGTGTTTGCTGGCGTCGATTATACCGGCTTATTGATTCAGCATTATGAAGATACGGCATTGCGTCCTGTGGTGTTTGGGCGATTTTCCGATCTCTTGCAAGCCACTGCACAACACGCCGCCATGAGCACTTATCTCAACAATCGGGTCAATCGGCGAGAGCAAACCTTTAAAAATGGTCATCGGGTGGGAATCAACGAAAACTACGCCCGCGAGCTGCTGGAGCTGCATACTGTTGGGTTAGACGCGGGTTATACCCAAGCGGACATTCGCGCACTCGCGCAAGTGTTGACAGGATGGGGCTTTGATATCACGGGGCAACGCAATCGCCCCCCTTTATTTTATTTTGATGCCAAACAACATCAGGCACAGCCTCAAGTGGTGCTCGGTCAAACCATTGGTGCGGATGTGGGAGACGGTGAGCAGTTTTTGGCGTGGTTGGCAGGCCATCCGCTCACTGCTCAGCGAATGAGCCACAAGCTTGCCGTGTATTTTGTGGCAGATCAGCCGCCTGCGCCGTTGGTGGCGCAGATGACCCAAACGTTTTTGCAAAGCCAAGGTGATCTGAGCGCGGTGTTACGGGTGATGTTTTATAGCGATGCGTTTTGGAGTCGTCAGTCGGTACAACAAAAATTTAAAACGCCTTATGAGTATGTGGTGTCGAGTGTGCGGCTGGCCGATGTGCAGCCGCAAAATGTGCGTTATTTGGTGTATACCCTACAGCAGATGAATATGCCGATTTATGGTTGTTTGACACCCGATGGCTATCCGGCAACGGCGGCGGCATGGAAAAATGCCTACGCATTGAGTCAACGGTTTGAATTGGCAAAGAAAATCGGAGGCGGTGTGATTGCATTGGATACCGGAGTGGTGGCGAGTGTGCCCGACGTACGCCATGCCCAGCGCCAACGCTTTCAACCCGATGCCAACAGGATGCAAGAGACGATCATATCCATCCTCAGTGACAATACAACTGAGGTACTCAGACAAGCACCCAAACAGATGCGTGCAGGGCTATTGCTCAGTAGTCCTGAGTTTTTGTACCAATAGAGGAGCCAAGCGATGCATCGTCGGCAGGTGTTGCAGGGGTTGGTGGCGAGTGGCTTGTATGGCTTGAGTCCTCACACCTTCGCCCTGCGTGGTATAGAGCAAACGCCCCCATTGATTGTGATTTTTTTGCGGGGGGCAATTGATGGCTTGAGTGTGTTGTATCCCTATACAGATCAACAGTATTACCAATTACGTCCAGATTTGGCGCTCACAGCGCCAGCCCCCCATGATCCACATCGGCTCAATACTCAGTTTGCCTTGCATCCGTCGATGGCGGCGCTGTTGCCGTATTGGCACAATCAATCGTTGGCGTTGGTGCAAGCGTGTGGTTTGATCGATCCGATCCGCTCGCATTTTGAAGCACAACATCTGATGGAAGTTGGCGGGCAGCAGCCGAGTACTCAAGCGGAAGGTTGGCTCAATCGACTGTTACAGGTGTTGCAGCGTCGCCAAGCACACACCACTGCACTGAGTATTGGCAGTGTGGTGCCGATGATCCTGCAAGGCCAAGCCGCAGTGACGCCAGTCCAGCTGGGGCGGATGGCCACACAGCCCAGTATTTTTGAGCAAACCCAATATCAAGCCCTGTTGGCACGGCTATACCAATCTCACCCATTGGCAGCGGAGTACGCCCAAGCCTATCAGAGTCGCCAGCGTCTGTTGGCGGCACTCAATGCTGATGATCCCACGATGATGCAGATGATGGAGCAAACCCAAGGTTTTGCCGTCGATGCTCTGCAAATTGCCACCATGTTAAAGCAGGATGGTCATATACCAATCGTGATGAGCAGCGTGGGCGGGTGGGATACTCATGCCAATCAAGGCAATGCCACACAAGGCTGGTTGCAACTGCATTTGCGCCGATTTGCCGAGGGCTTAGCCACCTTGATTGAAGCACTAGGCGAGCAATATCAACACAGTACGATTGTGGTGATGTCGGAGTTTGGCCGAACCGTACAACAAAATGGCACACTAGGCACCGATCATGGGCGTGCCAATCTGATGTGGGTGCTCGGTGGCCGAATTGCCGGTGGCAAAATTTATGGGGAATGGCCAACCCTCGATCGAGACCAGCTATTTGAGCAGCGTGATTTACCGGTGTTGATTGATTATCGACAGGTGATCAGTACCGTGTTGACG
Organism: uncultured Moraxellaceae bacterium; assembly: GCA_937952925.1. Taxonomy (GTDB): domain Bacteria; phylum Pseudomonadota; class Gammaproteobacteria; order Pseudomonadales; family Moraxellaceae; genus CALFYA01. The sequence continues at coordinate 4,099 of CALFYA010000165.1, read as the reverse complement.
CAACATTTTCAGTTGAGTGATGCCGAGCTGTCTTTTATTTTCCCAGAGCCTTGGCAGGCCGTGCGAGGGCTAGAGACCTTATGGCGAGCTTGAAGTGATTGCGACATCAAACGTCGCGCCTGCCGTTGGAGCGTCTGGTTTTACAGGCAGTTGTTGTTAGACTGGCATTCACGCAAATGCAGGATCGTGCATGGTGTTTTGCGGCTGCGTGACCACAACAACTCAGGACATTAACGTAACTGATAACAACCCTTCAAACGCTTCATGGTGATCGGTCATGAAGCGTTTTTTGTTATGCTGTATTTCACATCGAATCAGTTGATGATCCCACGATTTAAAATAGAGGTTTCTATGCAAATTTTTGATAATATTAAAAAATTTATGATGAAATCGTGTGTTGGGTTGGGGCTGCTGATGGTGGTGTCGCTTTCTGCACATGCAGAATGGAGATGGACACGCTCGTCAGCTCAAACATGGGCATATGGTACGGATCCGTTGCAACAATTAGATGTCTATTTGCCCACCGCTAGGTCATCCCAACAGCGCCCGATCTTGGTTTTGGTACATGGCGGTGGCTGGCGAATGGGAGACAAATCCCATCGAGCGGTGGTCAAGCAAAAAGTGGCCTATTGGCGTGATCAGCGTGGCTTTGTGGTGGTGTCGATCAATTATCGGTTGCTGCCAACGCCGGTCGATGCGCAATTGAGGGATGTGGCACAAGCGCTACGTTATGTCCAACAGCACGCGGTGAATTGGGGCGCGGATGCTCAGCAATTAATCTTGATGGGGCATTCGGCAGGTGCACATTTGGTCAGCTTGCTGAGTACACAGCCGGTATGGCTGCCGGTCGTCGATCAGCCACAACAATGGCGGATGAGTATTGTGTTGGATAGTGCGGGGTATGATCTGGTGAAGCTGATGAGTCAGCCACATCTACGGCTATACGATCAAGCTTTTGGGCGGGAGCGTGAGTATTGGGTAAAACTGTCGCCGATCCATCAAATTCACCAACGGGTAGCACCGCTATTGTTGGTGTGTTCAAGCCGACGAGCCGATCAGCCGTGTGAGCAAGCCACACAGTTTGCTGAGCAGGCCAAACGTTGGGGGAGTCGTGTGCAAGTACAATCTGTTGATTTATCACATCGACAAATCAATCAGCAACTCGGTGATGAGTCTGGTTATAGCCAAGCCGTTGTTCAATGGATTGATCAACAGCTGGCGCCCTAGCTTACAAACGAGACAGCTTGCGGTCTTGCTTGATGGTTTCCAAATACGCCCGAATCCGTGTCACATAATGCACCGCTTGGCGATAGCTGGCATTTTTGACCGCTTGATCCGACATCAGTTGGTACACATCTGCCCACACATTGGGATCTTGGCCTTTTTTCTTGACCTTTGCCCGCACTTGCTCAAGTGCATTAGGCCCCATGTTGTAGGCCACCAACGCAAACCAGACCCGATCAGAGGTGCTGGCTTTGGGGTATTGCTTGAGCAATTGACCAAAATACTTGGCACCACCTTGGATACTTTGCATCGGATCCGTGCGATCTGCCACGCCCATTTCGGTCGCAGTGGCTTGAGTCAACATCATCAGGCCAGTCACACCGGTGGGTGAGATGGCATCGGATTTAAGATGCGACTCTTGATAGCCAATCGCTGTGAGCAAATGCCAATCGAGTTTGTACTGTTTGGCATTGGCTTGGATGCTATCCAAATACTGGGGCAAGCGGGTTTCGAGTGCTGCTTTGAGCGAAGAGCGTTCGACTTGGTTGCGCATCATGTTTTGATCATAAAACGCGGCCAATTGCTTGGTGACACCCAATTGGTTTTCTTGGCAGATAAAGCCATTGGCACTACTGACTAGTGGATCATCGGCGTGTTTAAACGTCCAATTCACTTGTGTATTGAGACCATAGCGCTTGAGCAGCTCCGGTTGCCCGCAAGTCAGCTCCAATGAGGCCAATTCATGTTGATTGATTTGTTCTGTTGCAGCAGTGGTCAGCGCAAAATCAACTTTACCGGCTTTGACGGCAGCGAGTGCCGATTTGGTCGATTTAAAGGTCTTAAACTCAAGTTTGACATTCAGTTCTTCGGCATAAGCACGGGTCAGGTCATGACCAAAGCCATGTAAAAACCCATCTTTTTGAAAATGTGTGCTATCTCCAGCCACACTGGCAACTTTGACGACCTTTTTGCTGATGATACGGTCGTATTGAGTACCTTCTTCAGTGAAGCCCTGCAAGGGCAGAGCGAGTAAGACTAAGCCAGTTAGACGTGACCATAAAGGTAACGTATTGAAAACATAATGCTTTCGTACAACCGGTAAGTCGGTAACGTGGCGCATGGGTGTCTCCATCAGACAATCAATCCGCAAGCCATAGGCGATTGGATCTCTTCGAGGTTGGGCATCGCATGACGTCAAGTGACGACAGACAAGGGGTAACGCGACATGGAGTATGTATTAGAAATGTGAATTATGTCTAATTTTTGCCGCTAAACGGTATATTTTTTAGCCAAAACTGCTAAAGAAGTAATTTTTTTGCATGTTTTGTTGAGTTAATCTTCATAATCAATCGACACCAGCACATAGCAGGCCGTCCGATCATGCGGTAATACCACGCGACATTCATCATCCACCCGTTTGCCCAACAGTGCCCGTGCGAGGGGTGAATCCACACTAATCCAATGCCGACTCGGATCAAACTCATCTGATCCCACAATCCGCACGGTCTGTGTGTTGCCATCTTCAGCTTCAATCTCAACCGTGGCACCAAAAAATACCCGCGAAGGATCATCAGGGCGCTGATCGACGACCATCAGGTCGGGCAGGCGGTTTTGCAAAAAGCGAATGCGACGGTCAATTTCACGCAGCAGTTTTTTGCCATAAATATATTCAGCATTTTCGGAGCGATCACCCAGCGCTGCTGCTTCACTCACTGCGCGAGTCACTTCTGGCCGTCGCACGCGGAGCAAATGATCCAGTTCATCAGACAGCGTCCGATAGCCTGCTCGGGTAATGTACGGTGCACGCATACTGATTCCTTGGCACGAAAAAACAGGCGACCGAAGTCGCCTGTCCGATGGTCTAGACAGACAATCTTATTTTTCAACACCAGCAGGTTGACCTGCGAGTTTGGCGTTGACATAGTCCCAGTTGACCAAGCTGTCCAAGAAAGTCTTGACGTATTTTGGACGCAGATTGCGGAAGTCGATGTAGTACGCGTGTTCCCACACGTCTACGGTCAACAATGCCACTTTGCCATGTGCCATCGGCAGATCCGCGTTGGCGGTTTTCATGATCGACACATTGCCGTTGACTTCGTCGGCAACCAACCATGCCCAGCCCGAACCAAATTGGGTCAGTGCCGCATTGGTGAACTCTTCAGCGAATTTCTCATAGCTACCAAACGCAGCGGTGATTTTTTCGGCCACAGCACCAGTGGGTGCACCACCGCCATTGGGGGTCATGCAGTTCCAGTAGAAGGTGTGGTTCCAGATTTGAGCAGCTTGGTTGAACACACCCAATTTGCTGGCATCGTTGGCGGTGGCTTGGATGATGGCTTCGAGGTCTTGGCCTTCAAATGCAGTACCCGTGATCAATTCATTGAGTTTGACCACATAGGCATTGTGGTGCTTGTCGTGGTGGAACTCGAGGGTTTCGGCACTGATGTGAGGTTGCAGTGCATCTTTGGCGTAGGGCAGGTCTGGCAGTGTAATGGTTGACATGTTTGATTCCTTGCAATCAGCAGGCTGGGACAGCACAACGACTCAAGCGCCGTTGTGATTGTTTCAAAGCCCAAGCATTGTGTTTGAGGTCGGGGGCAATGGCAAGTCTGCAAACCTTGATGGCAGGTGATTTGCGCAGAAACTATACAAAATGCTGCGATAGCGTTGCAGCAGACGCAGCCTTAAACCGGATTAAACAAATCAATAAACTCGACCGAAACCCCAAATTGACTGGCGATTTCCTCACCCAGACGTTTGACCCCACCACGCTCGGTTGCATGATGACCACACGCAAAATAATGAATCCCCAACTCTGCGGCATCATGGAAAGTCCGCTCACTGACTTCACCTGAAATATACGCATCACAGCCTT
>CALFYA010000164.1 GCA_937952925.1 uncultured Moraxellaceae bacterium | reverse complement strand
TAAAACACCGCAGCCCAATGAACTACGGTGTTTTTTCTTAACTGACTGGCATTACTCAAAAGAGTGCTTTTTTAGATCACAACGATTAAGCAGTCACCGCAGTCTTGGCTTTACCAAACACAAAATCACTGGCTTTGACTTTGCGAGTTTCCAACCAGTAGCGCCATGTATAACCCGGCCAGATGGCAAAGTTTTTGCCGCCATCTTGCTGATACCAGCTGGTGCAGCCGGTTGCCCACACCGTGCCATCCAAGCTCTTTTGCACTTTTTCGTTAAACTCGGCTTGCACATCAGCGCGTACATCGACGTAGTCTGCATTTTGCTTTTTCATCAGCTTCATCAGTTCGAGGATGTAGTGCACTTGGGCTTCGATCATGAAAATGATCGAGTTGTGACCCAAACCGGTGTTGGGGCCAACCAACTGGAACATATTGGGATAGCCGGTGGTGGTCACCCCATAATACGACTCGGCACCTTGCTTCCAGTCTTGCATCAGGTCATGACCATTGATGCCGGTACAGGAGAAGTTTTTCATGTAGATGCGTGGATCGGTGATAAAGCCAGTCCCGTAGATGATGCAGTCAGCAGGACGCTCGACGCCATCTTTGGTGACGATGCTGTTTTCACGGATTTCAGCGATGCCATCGGTCACGAGTTCGACGTTTGGACGGTTGAAAGTCGGGAAGTATTTGTTGGAGATCAAAATCCGCTTACAGCCCAATACATAATCAGGGGTGAGCTTTTTGGCAATGGTTTTGTCTTTGACTTGGAAACGAATAAACAAAGCCGCCAGTTTTTGCGCTTGTTTCATCATGGCGGGTTTGAAAATCGGCACAACACGAGATTCGTTTGACCAGTACAGGCGAGCGCGGTGCAGCTTGCGCAGCGCAGGGACTTTTTCAAATACTGTTTTTTCAAGTTCGGCGTATTTGCGCTCGTCGCGGGGAATAACCCATGCTGGAGTACGTTGCATCACGTACAATTGTTTGACCTGTGGAGCGATCTCAGGCACATATTGAATGGCGCTACCACCGGTGCCAATCGACACCACATTTTTGCCAGTCAAATCGTAGCTGTGATCCCACTGGGCAGAGTGGAACACTTTACCTTTGAAGTTTTCAATACCTTTGAGGCGAGGCACTTGTGGTACATGCAAAGGGCCTGAAGCGAGCACAAAATACTTGCACTTGAGGCTATCGCCGTCTTGGAAGCTCAATGTCCAGTAGGCGGTGTCTTGATCAAAGTGTGCGCCAACCACTTCAGTGTGATAACGCGCATAGCTGTCGAGGTCGTATTTTTTGGCGGTGGTTTGGATATACGCTTGGATTTCTTCCCAACCGGCGTAGCGTTTGCTCCAGTCGGTCTTAGGTTCAAACGACAGCGAGTACATGTGCGATTGCACGTCACAGGCTGCACCAGGGTAGGTGTTTTCACGCCATGTGCCGCCTACGGTGTCGCCTTTGTCGATCAGTACGAAGTCGGTATTGCCTTCTTGCAACATTCGGATGGCCATGGCCATCCCACCAAAACCAGCGCCAACAATCGCCATTTCGACCACTTTGCGGTCGCGAATGTTGCTGGTGGTGGGTTGTAGGCTAGGGGCTTTTGCATTCATGAGCAGACTCCGTAGACATGCGAGGACGTGCGAGAGCTGGACGACACGCCACACGGCAATGATTGTGCGATAACACACAGACTAGACAAAAAACGAGGCATGAACCATGCTAGTGCCGACAAAGAAATTGATCTTTTCGGCAAAGACATGACCACACGTTCAATTTTGGGATTGCTGTATATTCTACGCGGAATGTCGGCAATAGGCGAGCAAACTGAGCCAGCTTTGGCAAAATTTGGCATCAAACTCGATCAGCTTGACCCGAGTGCGCGGATTCCTCGGGACTTTGAACTCAAGATGTATATTGAGTTATCCCACCATTTATGTACCCCTCATGCAGGACTCAAGGTGGGGCAGTACTTTAGCTTGGCGGGTTATGGCCCGTTTGTGATGCTACTCATGACCTGTCAAACCATTGGTGAAGCCTTTCGGGTTGGGGTGGGCTATCAGGCATTGACATTTTTGTTTAGTCGATTGCATGTCGAGTACGATCATCAGGCGGCACAGACAGCGATTGTGCTCGCGCCCTATGAGGCGCTTGATGACACGGCGCGACGTTTTTTGGCCGATTGTGAAATGGCTGGTACGTTTAAGTTGCTGCGCGATTTGCAAGCCACTTTTGTCGATGTATCGGAGCAAGTGCGAGTTGAAATGCCAATTGCAGCGCCGCAAGATCCTGCGGTGTTGTTGGCCTATCAGCAGTATTATGGGCAAGATGTGTCGTTTGGGCATCGGGTCGGGCGCTTTTGGGCAAATCAAAGTCTACTCGAAAAAGGCTTAGTGACTGCTGATCCGGCAGGCCATGCGCTGTATCTTAAGCAATGCCAGCATGCGCTGCGCTTACAACAGTCTTGCCAAACCAGCTTGGCTGATCATGTCCGATCGTACTTGTTGCTACATGATGGTGAAGTGCCCGATATCCAAACCACGGCGCGTGCGTTTGATATGGTGGAGCGGACGCTTCGCTATCGGTTGACCCAATTGGGCGTGTCGTTTCGCCAGCTGCGTGACGAAATTTTGTATCAAAAATCGCAGCAGTATCTGTCCAACCCCAAAATGACCATTGAGCAAATTGCCGAGAAGCTCGGTTATGCTGAATCTGCGGCGTTTATACACGCGTTTAAGCGTTGGAGTGGCCTGACCCCACATCGGTTTCGTCAGACCAAAGCCGCAGAGACACAAGCCTATTTTGGGGCTTAAACTGGCAAGGCTTTTTGCCCGTTGACACATGGCGTTTTTGGGGTGAATCCGTTAGCATGCGCCGACGCTCGGAGGACGGCATGACTGATCAACAGATTGCAGCGCCAGCAGGCTCGCTACAGGTGCGTGCCATCTGGCAAGACTCACCGGTGGTGATGGTGATTTGCCATCCGCATCCGCTGTTTGGCGGGACGATGGACAACAAAGTCGTCACGACTTTGGCACGCTACGGCAAAGCGCGTGGTGCGTCGGTGGTGATGTTTAACTTTCGTGGAGTCGGCAGCAGTACAGGTACCCATGACAACGGCGTCGGTGAGGTCGATGATCTGCGTGCCGTATTGTCTTGGCTGGTGCGGCAAACCGATGCTCGTCAGTTGATTTTGCCAGGCTTTTCGTTTGGGGCGTATATTGCAGCAGCAGGAGCAGCACGTTTGAGCGCTTGGCCGCTTGACGGTTTGCAATTGCAGCGTTTGGTGCTGGTTGCGCCAGCTGTGCATCACTACCCGATGAATGCCTTGCAGTTGCCGAGCGATACTGTGGTGTTGATTGGTGATGAAGACGAAATCGTTCCACCGCAAGATGTGCTCGATTGGGCAGCACGTTTATCCTTGCACGCGACATTGATGCCGGCGTGTAGTCACTTTTTTCACGGACACCTTGCTGATTTAAGCGCGCAATTGGAGCGGCAGGCTGTATGAATATGTCGATTGACGATACCTCCTATACCATTCCCACCGATTCTCGTTCACCGGCACAGCGGTATGCCGATGCCATTTCGTCGGGTCAGTTTATGCCCGATGATGAGCAGGCGGCGGCTGTCCATGCCCTTGATCAGGTGTGGTCGCGCTTGCTCCAGCGTTATGAAAACTCCCGCAAAGGCTTTGGGCGCTTTCGCCAAGGTGCAGCGCCCAATGGCGTGTATATGTGGGGTGGGGTTGGTCGCGGTAAAACATGGTTGATGGATCAGTTTTTTGATTCGATTCCGTTTCGCCGCAAAATGCGTATGCATTTTCACCATTTTATGCAGCGCGTCCACAAAGAACTCAATACCTTGCAAGGCCAACGCAATCCACTTGAGCAAGTGGCCGATCGCATCCACCAAGATGCAGTGGTGATTTGCTTCGATGAGTTTTTTGTCAGCAACGTGATCGACGCGATGATCTTGAGTGATCTGTTCCGCATGTTGTTTGATCGTGGTATTACCTTGGTCGCAACCTCCAACATCATGCCCGATGGTTTGTATCGTGATGGCATCCAGCGGGATCGCTTTTTGCCGGCCATTGAACTACTCAAAAAATACACCACGGTGCTCAATGTCGATGCAGGGATTGATTATCGCTTGCGCGTGCTCAAACAAGCCGATTTGTACCGTGCGCCCTTGACTGATGATAGCGAAAACTGGCTGGCACGCCGTTTTGCCGCGCTGTGCCAACAACAGCAGGTGTCGGATGAGCCGATCATGGTCAATGAGCGGGTGATCCAGACGCGTGGACATACCGAAGATTTGCTGTGGTGTGATTTTGATGAGCTGTGTATGAAGCCGCGTAGTGCTGCGGACTTTATTGAGCTTGCCAAAACTTATCACACCGTGTTGCTCGGTCGTGTGCCGGTGCTTGGTGACCAGCTCAACGATCAAACCCGTCGGCTGATTTATCTGATTGATGAGTTTTATGATCGCCGTGTGAAATTGATCGTGACGGCGGCGCAGCCGATCTTGGAGCTATATAGCGGTCAGCGTTTGGCGTTTGAGATTGAGCGCACACGTTCGCGCTTGCTTGAAATGCAGTCGGATGAGTATTTGCAAGCTGAGCACCGGATGGTGGAGTAAACAATTACATCCAAGCATGAAACAGGAAAGAGGACGAAAAGTCCTCTTTTTTGTCGCCAAACTCCAATTTTAGCCTAAGTGTTTTTACATGAAAAAGTGACAACGCCTTCTGTCAAAATTGCCATAGAGAAAGTTCAAAAAACAGTTAGAGTCGAAACAACAGACAACAACAGGGTAGGCGATCATGCAACAACCACAATTTGAAGCGGTGATCATTGGCGCAGGCTTTGGTGGCATGGGGATGGCGATTCAACTGCGCCAGATGGGTATCCACAATATCTGCATTTTAGAAGAACAAAGCGACGTGGGCGGGACGTGGCATATCAACCAATATCCGGGTTTGTCGGTGGATATCGACTCGGTGACCTATAGCTATTCGTTTGAACCCAATCCGTTTTGGTCACGTACCTTTGCCACCGGTGATGAACTCAAGCGTTATGCTGTGCATGTGGCTGAAAAATACGATCTACGCCCGTTGATGCGCTTTGGTAGCCTCGTTGAAGCGGCACAATATGATGAAGAGAACCATTTCTGGACAGTCTGGTGTCGGGATCAAGCCCCAATCACCGGACGCCTATTGATCGTGGCGACGGGGTATCTGTCGCACCCCAAAATTCCAGACCTCAAGGGGCTGGCTGATTTTCGCGGTAAGGTGATGCATACCGCCAAGTGGGAACATGATTACGATCTTACGGCTAAGCGTGTGGCGATTATCGGCACCGGTGCAACGTCTGTGCAGCTTGCGCCAGCCATTGCACCCATCGTGCAGCATTTATCGGTGTTTCAACGCACCCCCGTCTGGGTGATGCCCAAAACCGATGTACCGATTCCCAAAGCGGTGCAGCAATTGTTTTATCGTCTGCCCATTACACAGCGTCTAGCGCGCTATGCCAGCTCAAGTGCACTTGAAATGTTGATGGTGCTGGCGGTCTTGCACTATCAAGAATTTCCGATTTTGGCGCGCAGTGCCGAGCAGATTTCCAAACGCTTTCTAAAACTGCAAATCAAAGATCCGGTACTGCGGCAAAAGCTGCTGCCCAATTATAGTTTTGGCTGCAAACGCCCCGCACGTTCCAATGAGTATTGGCCGACATTCAACCGCAACAACGTCTCGCTGGTGACTGAGGGCATTGAGCGGATTGTGGCAGATGGCATCATCACCACCGACGGCAAACATCACCCCATTGATACGCTGCTGATGGCGACTGGCTTTAAGGTGTGGGATCGCGGCAATACGCCAGCATTTGAGATCACTGGTAAAAACGGGCTGAACCTGTTTGATTTTTGGATGGAGCAACGCTTCCAAGCCTATGAAGGTTTGACCATCCCCAATTTCCCCAATCTGTTTAATATGCCGAGTCCGTTTTCGTTTACGGGACTGTCGTACTTTTTCACCATTGAAGCACATATGCGCCACTTGCAGCGGATCGTTGGCAAAATGTATGCGCAGGGCAGCACCGAGGTGGAAGTCACTGAGCAAGCCAACCGCGAGTTTCGCGCCAAGATGATGGATAATATGCAAAAAACCGTGTTTGTCTTGGGTAATTGCAGTGAGTCCAATAGCTATTACTTCAACTCACATGGCGAGGCGCTCTTTTTGCGGCCAACCACTACGCCACTGGTGCTGTGGAATGCCGCACGGATTCCGTATACCCACTATCATTTTAGAGCACTGCCAACACCTGCGTAAGGTTGTCGTGTATTTGTGAAGTCGTTGATCCTCCAGTATGCTCGTTACAATCAAAACGACAGACTTGAGGATAAACACATGAATATCTTAATTGCGGGTGGTAGTGGCTTTTTGGGGCAAGCACTCACCCAAACCCTTGTCAGCCAACACCACCATGTCACCATTCTCACTCGTGATCCCAGCAAAGTGGCTCACCACGCGCAGGTGCAGGCCAAGCGCCTGACCGATCTGGCGGTACATGATCAGTATGATGTGGTGATCAACCTAACGGGGGCAGGGATTGCCGATGCGCGCTGGAGCGACGCACGCAAAGCCGAATTGCTCGATAGTCGCCTACAGACCACTCAAGCACTCGTGCGCTGGATGCATCAAGTTGAGCAGCGCCCGCAAGTATTGTTGTCTGGCTCGGCGATTGGTTGGTATGGCGCACAGGGCGATCTGATCTTGACCGAACACAGTCAGCCGCATGATGAGTTTGTCCATCAGCTCTGCGCTGCGTGGGAGAAGGCCGCTCTAGAAGTGCAAACACTTGGTATTCGTACAGTGCTGCTGCGTACCGGTGTGGTGTTGCATCCATCGGGTGGGATGCTCAAACGGGTGTTGTTGCCGTTTAAATTGGGACTCGGTGGCAGGCTAGGCGATGGTCAGCAGTGGATGAGCTGGGTGAGCCGCCAAGATTGGATTGCTGCGGTGTTGTTTTTGATGCAGCAGGCGTCTTTGCAAGGTGCGTTTAACCTGACTGCGCCAGCCCCCGAAACCAACCAAAGTTTTACCAGCCTCTTTGCAACGGCGCTGGGACGTCCGGCATTTTTTCCAGCACCTGCATGGGTGCTCAAATTGTTGCTCGGTGAAATGTCGGGTTTATTGCTTGATAGCCAGCGGATTGAGCCGATGCGTCTACAACAGGCGGAATTTCAATTTAGCCATCCAGAGTTGGCAAGCTATTTGTCTTCTATTTTAAAATAGCCTAAGTATTTGTGAGAGAATCTTGGTCAAGAGCAAGATCCCAAGCAAAACCGCAAGATCAACACGTAGCACGGGCGATATTTCGCCAAAAAATAACCATCATTGCCGCCCAGACACTCAGATTGCATTAACTTTTGAGTCAGATTGGCGTACCATTTGCCCACGAAAAAGGCCTTCGCCGATCCTGAAATGGACAACATCGGCGAATTTAATCACCCTACGAGAGGAAAACACCGTGCTCGAAGCCTACCGCCAACACGTTGCTGAACGTGCCGCATTGGGTGTCCCGCCAAAGCCGCTGGATGACAAGCAAACCGCAGAACTGGTTGCCCTGCTGAAAAATCCACCTGCTGGCGAAGAAGCCTTCTTGGTTGATTTGTTAGAAAACCGCGTTCCAGCCGGTGTTGACCAAGCTGCTTACGTCAAAGCTGCTTTCTTGGCTGCTGTGGCCAAAGGCGAAGCGACCAGCCCGCTGGTAACCAAAGCGCGCGCCGTCTATCTGCTGGGCACCATGCTCGGTGGTTACAACGTCGCACCACTGGTTGATTTGCTCGACGACGCGGAGCTGGCGTCGGTTGCTGCTGAAGCACTCAAAAAGACCTTGTTGGTGTTTGAGTCATTCCATGACGTTGCCGACAAAGTCAAAGCGGGCAATGCTGCTGCTAAAGACGTGATGCAATCATGGGCAGATGCCGAATGGTTCACCAGCCGTCCAGAAGTGCCTGCTGAAATCACCGTCACCGTATTCAAAGTGACTGGCGAAACCAACACCGATGACCTGTCACCTGCACAAGATGCATGGTCACGTCCAGACATTCCATTGCACGCCAATGCAATGCTCAAAAACGTCCGTGACGGCATCAACCCCGAAAAAGCCGGCGAAATCGGCCCTATGACCCAAATCAAAGAACTGGTAGGCAAAGGTCTGCCCGTTGCTTATGTGGGCGACGTGGTGGGTACCGGTTCGAGCCGTAAATCAGCGACCAACTCGGTGCTGTGGTTCTTCGGCAACGACATTCCACACATCCCCAACAAAAAAGATGGCGGCGTGTGTATTGGTAGCAAAATCGCTCCGATCTTCTTCAACACCATGGAAGATGCCGGCGCATTGCCCATCGAACTCGACGTGAATCA
>CALFYA010000163.1 GCA_937952925.1 uncultured Moraxellaceae bacterium | reverse complement strand
CGTTTAGCGAAGTCCCTGCTTGCCCCATGTTGTTTATGTATGCCAAACGCAAACCTTTGATGTTTCACTCCAAACATTGGTTGGGCAAAGTGGCTGCACAACAGGGCAACCAAGTACTGGGCATGGATGCAGGGCATTGGATCATGCGTGAGATTCCACAAACCTTTAACCAAACCGTGACAGCATGGCTCAACGCCACCCGCCCCACCGCAATTGCTCAGCAAGGTGAATAACATGAGCCAGATCGTTTTACATCAATTTGAAATTTCGCCGTTTTGTCAAAAAGTCGCCAAAGCACTGCAACACAAAGGCTTGAGTTATCACACCGTCGATTACAACGGCGCGATGGCTGCCAAAGCACAAACCTTGAGCAAAGTCGGTAAGCTGCCCGTGCTCGATATCGATGGCAGACGGGTGCAAGACAGCACCCAAATTGCGCGTTATTTGGATCAAGCCTACCCTGATTTACCACCGCTCTACCCTGTTGATCCCCTGCAAAAAGCCCAAGCCGAATTGTGGGAAGACTGGTCGGACGAGCTGCTGTATTGGTACGAGGTGTATTTTCGGGTCAATGATCCTGATGCACTCGACGCTGCGGCAAGCTTAAGCGTAGCGGGCAGACCTGCCCACGAAAAAATCTTGGTCAAACCAATGCTCAAAGCCGCGCTCAAAGCCCAATTGTATTTTCAGGGTTTGGGCAAAATGCGTGAGGAAGATGTACTCGCCGAAATGATCCGCCATCTGGATCGGATTGAGCTGGTGTTGTCGGCCACGCCCTTTTTGGTGGGATCTCAAAAAACCATCGCCGATATCGCGGTGGCGACCCAATTGGCTGAAATGGTACGCACCAGCGCCCAGATGCGCACACAGATTTTGGCGCGTCCTCATCTTGCTGCGTGGTTGGCATCATGACGCCCTGCGCGGTGGTCATTGGTGTGGGTGCCTCGCAAGGGATTGGCGCGGCGGTGTGCCGTCGTGCGGCACAAGCGGGCTTGCTGGTGTATGTGGTGGGTCGCACCGCCAGCAAACTGGCCTTGATTGTCGAGGAGATTCAAGCTGCTGGTGGGCAAGCCATTGCTTACAGCTTGGATTCCACCCAAGCCGATCAAGTCAAAGGGCTATTTCGCGCACTCTCTCAAGCACAGCATCAGCCGGTGTTGGTGGTGCACAATGTCGGCAGCAATATGCCGTCACGCTTTCTCAATACGCCCCGTCGCTTTTTTGAAGGCATGTGGAAACATACCTTTTTGTCGGCGGTGATCAGCAGTCAAGCGGCGTTTGAGGCGATGCAACCGTTTGGTCAAGGCAGTATTTTGCTGACTGGTGCGAGTGCAGGGGTGCGCGGTAAACCCAATTTTGCCGCGTTTACCTTGGGCAAAGGCAGCTTACGCGCCTATAGCCAACTGCTGGCCGAACACGCGATTAGCAGTGGCATCCATGTGGCGCATGTGGTGATTGATGGCATGGTCGATGGCGACCGAATCAATCAGTTTGGCGGTGGTGTGGGACGCTTGGTGCGTTTTGTGTTTAAAGGCCGCAACGGTAGCCTGAATGTCGAGGATATCGCTGAGCAATATTGGCAACTGCACAGCCAACATCCGGCCTTGTGGGTCAGTGAATTGGATCTTCGTCCATTTAAAGAGGTGTTTTGATGAGTCAACCATCGACCAGCCACCTCACGTGGTTGTGGGGTGCGCATGCGGTACGTCTCACTGGTGCCTTGCAAGCAATCCAAGCCCAACAGATTTATTTTTTGGCTGATCAACCGCCACCGATGCAAGCCCCTCAACTGGTCGTGCTGAGCAGTGAACCCGCAGAAGCGGATCAATTGACCGCACTCAATCCCCTATTGCTGGGCAAAGATTTTGAGCAACAGTCGCTCAAGATGATTGATTGGATCCAACGTGCGATTCGCTTGATGCGCAAAACGAGCGGACAGCATAAAGGCACGATTGTGGTGTTGGCGGCTGAGCAACCTGATACACCCAAGATCAACCAAGTGCTGACCCTGACCCGCAATGCAGGCATCAGCAACTTGATGCAATCGTTGGCACGCGAATGGGGCAAACGTGGCATTCATATTGTCTATTTGCCCATCGTGGCGGGTACTGACCCACAGGCCTTGGCGCAACTGTGCTGGCAATTGCATCAACAACCCATCAGCAGTTGGTCATATCAGCCACAACTGCTGCATCCTCTAGGGAGCTAAATCATGCTTGCTCGCCGTTTGTCTGCCGCCATCCCTGTGCGCCGCTCGCGTTATCAAGCCGATCAGGTGCAGCCACGCCACTATGTGGCACAGTCGCCGCTGCTGTCACACCTACTCACCGCTTTGTCGATGACGTTTCCGGCAGGTGAGCAGTTTTTTGTGCATACCGTGCGACAGGTACGCGACCAAGTGACCGATCCGGAGTTACAAGCGCGGATTTCGGGATTTATTGGGCAAGAGGCGATGCACGCACAGGCACACAGCTCGTTTAATGCGGTGCTCAATCGACCAGACTACCCAATTGCGCGTTATGAACAGCAAGCCAGCGCTGGCATTGAGCAACTTAAACAACGCACGCCACGCCGTCAACTCGCTGCAACCGTGGCGTATGAGCATTTTACCGCGCTGCTGGCAACGCAACTGCTCAAACGCCCACGATTCTTTGCACGGCTTGATCCCAATCTACAACAGCTGTGGCTATGGCATGCGGTGGAGGAAATTGAGCACAAAAGCGTGGCCTTTGATGTCTATCAGCAAGTGTTTGGCAATCTTGCCCAGCGCCGCCGTAGTATGCGTACCGTCAGCATGGCGTTTGGGATGGGGATTGCCAGCATGACCGCGCATTTGTTGTGGTTGGATCGGCAACATAGCCTCAACTTGCGGCACTGGTGGCCGAATCTGCGCGATGGGATAGAGCTGGCGGGTTTGGTGCTGCGTTTAATGCCGTCTTATCTGGCGTTTTATCGCGCCGACTTTCATCCTGATCAACAGGACGATCAAGCCCTGCTGAAGCACTGGCGCACACGCTTGGCCTTGAACTAAAGAGTCAACAGCTGTGCATCGACGCAATCCCCGATGCACAGCATGACTGTGGTTACTGCGCGGCTTTGAGCACTGTCCAGCCAAAATCCACCGGCGCATCAGTCAGCGACACCGACCACTCCCCGTCTTGGATATTGATTTGCATCTCCACACCACGGCTCATTTGAGCGGTCAACTGCGTGAGAGCAGCTTCTGGTAATTGCAACACGGTCAAATTATCCATACGAGCCACTTTGGATTCGATTCCTTGCCACCAAATTGGCGTGCTGCTTGCATAGCTCACCACCACCACCTGATCCACGCGGTTACACGCCTTGCGCAATTTGTTTTCATCGGGTTGACCCAATTCAATCCACAGCGTGATGTGTCCGGTCAGATCTTTTGACCACAGCGCAGGCTCATCGGTTTCAAACAAATCCTTGGTAAATTCAGGCGCTTGTTCGGCAAATCGCGCAAAGGTGAGTAGACGTACCAACACCCGCTCTTCTGTTTCAGAAGGATGGCGTGCCAAGGTCAGCGAATGTTCAGCGTAATAGTGCTGATCCATATCGGCGATGTTGAGGGTTGCTTTATAGATGGTTGCTTTGAGTGCCATGTTTGCGTCGGTTCGCCATGCGGTTGCCAAGCATACGCGATTTGCTGAAAAAACCGCAAAACGCCTATTGATTCACCTATGTGCTTGCGTTACCGTCATCTTAAATATCAGTCGCAAAACAGTGAATTCAACCCATCCGCAACGACGCTTGATGGGGACCTGCCCCCCTTTTTAATAAACACCTGCAAGGATTTTTTTTATGGCTGATAACCCCTATGGCTATGGTGCCGACAGCCCAGAGCGTTTGATGCAGTACCTCACACGCACCACCAGTAATGTGTGCTTTGCATCCGACGAGGACTTGTATGCTGCCCAGTATATTGAGGCACTTGAGCAGCAAGTCCATGCCCTGCAAGCGGACACCCTCAAATACAAACACCTGTACGAAGAAGCACAGCATCAGCACGAACTCGACAGCAAACGCCTAGAGTTTTGTTTGCAAGAAGGTGCAGTGCGTGAGGACGACAGCATCCATATTCATCTTGAGCATGAAACCGTCATCAATGGTGATTATCGCGGTGCCATCGACCGTCTGATCCACGACTGATCACCAAGTCTACCGCCACAGGCAAAATCGTTTACAATAGCGCCTTTTTGTTGTGATCGACGCCACCATGACGAATGATTTGCCTGTGGACACCGTGTCGCTGTCCGATTCTGCTGCTGTGCCACAGCGTACCATTCAAACCTTTATGCGCCGTTCAAGCCCGCTCAATACCTCGCAGCGTCAGGGCTTGGAGCAGTATGCGCACTTGATCGTGCCAGCGCCAATCAGTGATGCGCGTTTGTTGTTTGCCAAGCCTGAGCAACCCCTCACCGTTGAGATTGGTTTTGGCATGGGTCAATCGTTGGTACAAATGGCCAAAGACGCGCCGGAGCGCAATTTTTTGGGCATTGAAGTGCATATTCCGGGCATTGCCCAATGCGCATTTGATGCCGGACTAGCTGGCCTGACCAACCTCCGCGTGATGGACGCCGATGCACTTGAAGTGCTCGCCGGTTTGCCTGATCAATCCATCGACCGTGTGCAGCTGTTCTTCCCTGATCCGTGGCAAAAAAAGCGCCATTTCAAACGCCGTTTTGTGGTACCTGAGCGGATGAGTTTGATTGAAGACAAGCTTGCGATGGGCGGTTGGTTCCATGCCGCGACCGATTGGCAACCGTATGCGGAGTGGATGGTTGAAGTGCTCGAAACCATGCCGCGCTTATCCAATCTACATGGTAAAGCCCCGTACGCCCCACGCCCCGACTGGCGGCCTTATACCAAGTTTGAAGTGCGTGGGCAGAATGCCGGACACGGGGTCTGGGATTTGGTTTACCAACGTGTTTAAATAAACACCGTATTAAGCCAAACTAAAGGCAGCGTGATGGGAAAAAACCGCCTAGAAGCATTTAGCGATGGGGTGCTTGCCATCATCATCACTTGCTGCATGCCACCAAACATGTGTCTGGTGGTGTACTGTGGGCAAATTTGCATTTGTTGTTTTGGCTGTCGCTATTTCCGTTTGCAACCGGTTGGATGGGCGAAAATCACTTTACTGCCCTCCCAACGGCGCTATATGGCGTGGTCTTGCTGATGGCGGCTTTGGCTTATTTTGGTTTGCAATATGCCTTGATTCGCGCCGATGGCTCAGCGTCGATGATCAAACAAGCGATTGGTGCAGATCGCAAAGGTAAGCTGTCGTTGGGATTGGTGTGTCGTTTGAATGGCCGTGGCTTGGGCAACTGTTGTATGTGGCGGTTGCTTTGATGTGGCTGACTCCTGATCAACGCATTGAGCAGGCGATCAACCACAGCGAGTCAACCTAATCAGGGCAAAGGCTGATCATCGGCAAAAATTTGCTTGAGCACCGGCAACATCTTGGGCAATCCCGCCACCGAAATCGCGGTGATCACGCCACTCATCATCGCGCCGACCACGCCACAAGACAACACATCTTGGCCGGTCAGATACAGCCCCTTGATGCTGGTTTTGGGCGTCAGCCACGTTTGCTCAAACCGCTTGGGATCATGATCCATGCCATACAACTCGCCACGGCTATAGGCATTAAAATACTGGGTCGATAATGGCGTAGAAAACTCATAGTAATCCACTTTGCCGCGTAGCTGCGGCAGCTTGCTATACAAGACCTCCATCAGACGCTCGGCATACTGGGCCTTGAGCGCGTCATAGTCCGCCCCGCGCTTACCCCATGTCTGATTTGCCCACGGCTCAAACCACGCGTAAGGTGCAGGTGCGACAATCTCAATGGTGGATTTGTTGGGATGACGCAGATCAAAATCGGGATCTTTGGCTGATGGAAACGAGATATACACCACCGGAAATGGCGCGGATGCATCCGCCAAAAAGCGATTCAGATCGGTTTGATAATCACTGCTTGGATACACCCAAAAATTAGTTTTGGGTAGTCCCAATTCTGCGGCAGTACCTTGCAAGCCAATATACCCCCCCACATGACCAATACTAGGCGTGACCTGTTTGAGTCGATCCAAATAGCCTGTGGCACGACTTACCGACTCTGGCAGCAGATGCTTGAAGGTATTGAGCACACCCGCGCTTGAGATCACGCAGCTACAAGGAATAAACGTCCCATCTTCCATCCGCACACCGGTGGTTTTGCCCTGCTCCACCACGATTTCTTGCACGCGAGCATAGGTAAACACCTCGCCACCGGTGGCTTGGATCCGTGGAATAATCGTTTCAGAGATGCGCCAACTGCCACCGACCGGATAGTAGCCGCCATTGAGATAATGTCGCGCCACCAAGGCATGCATCACAAAGGACGACTGCTCCGGTGGCAAGCCATAATCGCCCCATAGCCCCGTCCATACCGCGATCAACTCACGATTGGAGGTCAGCTCTAGCAGCACCTCTAAGGTGGTGCGGTTCAGATGCTTGGGAAATAGTTTGCCGAAAATCGGACTGAGCAGTTTTTGTTGCCAAGGACGCAAAAATCGCTGAATTGCCAGCGTGGGAAACGCGTCACTAACTTGTTTAGTCAGCGCCAAATAGCGATCAATCGCTGTGGCTTCTTGTGGGAAACGCTCAAGTAGATAATCTTTGTAGGCT
The DNA here is from genome assembly GCA_937952925.1 of uncultured Moraxellaceae bacterium. GTDB lineage: Bacteria > Pseudomonadota > Gammaproteobacteria > Pseudomonadales > Moraxellaceae > CALFYA01. Next base: position 1,730 of record CALFYA010000163.1, on the reverse strand, counting down.
TGTTTTCCGGTCATCGCATCATAGGATTTTTCGCCCAAAAAATAGCGATCGTAGGCGGCATCCATCGGCGCCCATTGCAACTCGCCACGGGTGACAAAATCCATCAAGCGCCGTGCGACAGTGCGTGCGCCCATATCACCAATATAATGCACGCCCACATCCCACTCGTAGCCTTCACGCTCATAGCTGTGGGTAAAACCACCAGTGGTGTAGTGTTGCTCAAGCACCAAAACTTTTTTGCCTAACCGTGACAATAACGCCGCAGTGGTCAAACCGCCCATCCCTGAGCCGATAACAATCGCATCATAACTGCCATTGAGTCGATTGGCTCGATAGCGGGTACCAATCCGTAGGGTACTTGCTTTGACTGCCATGTTGTGCGACTCCGTGTTATTAATGCAACTTGTTGCATTAACCTTAAAGCAATCCAGACACCATTGCAACTTGTTGCAATAACTTTGCCGATGAAATATAGATGTCGAATGGATTTTCACTATAATGGCCTGTTTTTATTAGACGAGATGGATGATGTCGTTACCGCATGCACTGCTCACTGCCCTGCTCGAACAGTCATCGAGTGGTTTTGACCTCGCCAAACGCTTTGATCGCTCGATGAGTTATTACTGGCATGCCACGCACCAGCAGATTTATCGCGAACTCGCCAAGATGGAACAACAGGGTTGGATTGCCAGCCAAGCCGCGCCCAATAGCAAAAGTCGGATTAAAACCTACACGGTGTTACCGGCAGGACAACATGAGCTGCTACGCTGGACTCAACAGCCCAGTGAGGTGATCCCACTGCGTGAGGCGCTGATGATCAAACTGCGTGCTGAAGCCCTGTTGGATGCAGTGGATTTGCAGCCTGAGATTCAGGCTCGACTGGCCGAACATCAACAACGCTTGAAGGTTTATTTACAGATTGAAACCGAATATTTTGCGATGCCCAACCCAACCCGTTCGCAGCGGCTACGCCATTTGATTTTACAAACCGGCATGCAGCACGAACGCAACAGTATGGCGTGGCTTGAGCAGATGTTGCAGGTACTCCATGAACAACAAAAAACCGACTAATTTAGTCGGTTTTATACGTGTGACCTGTCCGATATTCCCCATCGGCAGTGCTGATGGGGAGTCAGCGCAAGGCTGCATCAACACTGTCAGTGCGTGTATCACTGAACAGGTCAAATTGGATATACGGCAATTTCGCCCAAAAATACAAGTGTACTTTAGACCAATAAACGTTGTACGCGACCAAGTAGGGTTGCGCCCTGATAAGGGGTGTTTTTACCTTGCGAGGCCATGCTGGTATTGGACACCGTCCACGCTTGATTGGGGTCAACCAACACCCAACCGCCCACTGCTTGCCGTTTAGCTTCAATCCCAGCAATGGCTGCGGGCTTCGACACCAAACACGCCGCCAGCGCGAGTGGTGACAGCACGCCATCATTGACCAACTTCACCCCTTGCGCCATCAGCGTATCAAAGCCCGAAATCCCTGCTTCGGTATCGGGAAATGGCGCAAGCTTGGAGGTCGCCGACAGTGGTTCGTGGTGACTGCAAATCGCATCAATCACGCCATCAGCCAAACCTTGACGCAGCTTGGCGCGGTCATCTTCACTGCGTAGTGGTGGGCGCACATGCGCAAGCGCATTAAAACCATCAATATAAGCATCTGTCAGGTGCAGCTGGTGCATCGCCACGTCCGCCGTGACAGGTAAGCCGCGAGCCTT
>CALFYA010000162.1 GCA_937952925.1 uncultured Moraxellaceae bacterium | reverse complement strand
GAAGGCCAATTGTTCCAAGCGGCGGAATTGTCACACCAAACCAACACCTTGCCTGAAGTGTGTGGTCGCGTGTGTCCGCAAGATCGTCTGTGTGAAGGGGCGTGTACCCTCAACGATGGTTTTGGTGCCGTGACCATTGGTAATACCGAAAAATACATTACCGACACCGCGTTTGCCTTGGGCTGGCGTCCAGACATGTCGGGTGTGGTGTGGACAGATAAGAAAGTCGCCATCATTGGCGCAGGCCCTGCGGGCTTGGGCTGTGCCGATGTGTTGGTGCGTGCTGGGGTCAAACCGGTCGTGTTTGATAAAAATCCAGAGATTGGCGGCTTGCTGACCTTTGGTATCCCTGAGTTTAAGATGGAAAAATCGGTGATGACCCGTCGCCGTGGCATCTTTGAAGCGATGGGTATCGAATTCCGTCTGAATACCGATGTTGGCACCGACGTGACCATTGATGAGCTGCTCACCGATTACGACGCGGTATTTATGGGTATGGGCACTTACACCTACATGAAAGGTGGCTTTGCTGGTGAAGACCTGCCACAAGTATACGATGCGCTGGATTTCTTGATTGCCAACGTCAACCGTTGCCACGCTGAAGAAGGCTGGGAGAAAAACCCAAGCGATTACATCAGCATGGAAGGCAAAAAAGTGGTGATCTTGGGCGGTGGTGACACTGCGATGGATTGTAACCGTACCTCGATCCGTCAAGGTGCTGCGCAAGTCACTTGTGCCTATCGTCGTGACGAAGCCAACATGCCCGGTAGCGTGCGCGAAGTGAAAAACGCGCGTGAAGAAGGCGTCAACTTCTTGTTTAATCGTCAACCAATTGAAATCGTGGGCGAAAACGGCAAGGTGGTCGGCGTGAAAGTCGTCACCACACAGCTGGGCGAACCCGACAGCCGTGGTCGTCGCAGCCCTGAGCCGATCCCCAACTCAGAAGAAATTCTGCCTGCCGATGCGGTGATCTTGGCGTTTGGTTTCCGTCCCAGCCCTGCGGCATGGTTTGATGGCCAAAGCATCAAGATGGATGGCTCAGGCCGTGTGGTCGCACCCGAGCAGCAAGCCTACAAATTCCAAACCAGCAACCCCAAAGTGTTTGCTGGCGGCGATATGGTACGCGGCTCTGACCTCGTGGTGACGGCGATCTGGGAAGGCCGTCAAGCCGCTGAAGGCATCTTGGATTATCTGGGCGTATAAGCCTTACCGTGATGATCTACCGACCCCACGCCTTGCGTGGGGTTGTTTTTTGGTTGAGGAACAACATGATACAAGCCACTCAAGAACAACAAGACATTATTCAATATGCCCGACGTGGCGAGTCTTTCAAAATTTTGGCCTACGCAGGCAGTGGTAAAACCAGTACTTTGCAGTGGATTGCCAAAGATAAATCCAAGCAAAAAGGCTTGTATGTGGCCTTCAACAAAGCCATGGCGAGTGATGCACGCGCAAAGTTTCCCAGTCAGGTCAAATGCAGCACCTTCCATGCCTTGGCGTTGTCGGCCATGCCAAATACCATTCGAGAGCGTCTCAAGCTGCCCAAAATTCAAGCCAAGATGGTGGCGGAGCTGTTGAACCTAAGCGCAATGGAAGTACCCCATCAAAAAGGCGGGAAGATTCACCTCAAGCCCAATCGGATCGGTACCTATGTGCTCGACTCGATCAATCAATTTTGCCAAACCGCCGCTACACAGTTGCAACCGCGCCATGTGGTGTATCCACGATTTTTAGATCCCGATGATATTGATGTATTTCAAGCCGAATTGTTTGCCGCCGTTGAGCAATTGTGGCAGGAGTTGATCGATCCGCAGAGCGTGCTGGGTATTCCGCATCCGGTGTATCTCAAGCTGTGGGCGCTGCAAAAACCGCGCTTACATTATGATTATATTATGTTTGATGAAGCCCAAGATGCAGATCCAGTCATGCTCGACATCATGCTGCATCAGCAACATCTGCAAGTGATTTATGTGGGCGATGCCCATCAGCAGATCTATGAGTGGCGTGGGGCGATCAACGCGATGAAAAAGCTGCCCCTGCCCGAAAAACGTCTGACCCAATCGTTCCGGTTTGGCAACGAGATTGCCGCGATTGCCAATATTTTCCTCAAAAAACTCGGTGAGCAAAGCGCCTTGGTCGGCAATCCGGCGTTAACCCACGCATATAATCCACCTGATGAGCCGCATTATGATGCGGTGTTGTGTCGCTCCAATAAAGATGTGATGGGCTGCTTGTTTGAGGCGATTGAACAGCAGCACAAAGTGACCGTGCAAGCTGATCTCAATGATTTGAAATGGTTTATTACCGGTTTATCCGACATTCAACGTGGCAGGCGGTCGGATCATCCAGAGCTGATTTTGTTTGCCGCATGGGATGAAGTACTGGAGTTTGTCGACAGTCAGCAAGGAGCAAGCTACAAATCGGTGGTCGATTTGCTCGAAGATTATCCGGCCACCCGCTTGATTGCGCTGTTGGATGAGGCCGCCAAAGTCAGCCCTGACGAAGCGGATTATGTGATTTCAACCATCCATAAAGCCAAAGGGCTCGAATGGGATGATGTGAAGTTGCACAGTGATGGCTATCGGTATCGCTGCGCCGTGCCCAAACGGCGTGAGGGGGCAGTCCTACTCAACGCGATCAAAAAGATTAAATGGCTTAATCTCAGCCCCGCCTTCAAGCAGCAGTGCAACGTGAGTGGGATGAATTTTGAGAAATGCAATAAATGGATGGTGAATGATGCCGAAATCCGCTTGGCTTATGTGGCGGTAACACGTGCCAAACGCCATTTGGATTATGAGCGGCTCCAGCCTTTGATCAAGATTGTCAAAGAGATCATCACCGAAACAGCGCGTATCGAACAGCAACGCACTCAACTTTCAGGGCATTGATGAAAAACCTCCAATCGAAAAGCCATTGTGGTCAATAGTATCTGTGTGGTCTGAATGTTAGGATTTGGGGTGTTCTCATTCCCATCAGGGTCGTGATGATCCGATGACAATATTGGCCGCCATGCGTAGGTATGGCGATTTCAAGGAAGCAATGCGATGTATGTGTTGATTGGCCTCGCCTTTGTGCTGGGCTATTTGTGTATTGCCTTTGAGCATCCGCTAAAAATTGATAAGTCTGCATCAGCGCTATTGACAGCCGTGGTGACGTGGACACTGCTGGTGTTTGGGGCAGAATCCATTTTGCCTGCGGTACAAACCGCGATTGCCGCAGGGGAAGATCCAAGTCATATTGTGCCGCATGAGCTGCGCCATCATTTGAGTGAAATTGCCGAGATTTTATTCTTCTTGCTCGGTGCCATGGTGATTGTCGAGCTGATTGATGCCCACGAAGGTTTTAAAGTCATTACCGACCGTATCCAGACCACCAAGCGAGTGACCTTGCTGTGGTTGATTGGTTTTATTACCTTTTTCTTGTCGGC
>CALFYA010000161.1 GCA_937952925.1 uncultured Moraxellaceae bacterium | reverse complement strand
TGGTCAACCTAGCCTGACCACACTGCAAGCGTGTGGTTTGATTCAGCACGGTCAAGTGATTCGACTCAACCATATAGTGCCTTATCTGGATGTTTATCAGCAACAACAGCGGCGTTTTTTGGATCGACCGGTATTAGATCCGCTATTGATACAGCGTGTGGGTGATCAGATGTCTGCCCAGCAGTATCAAGGGGTGGGGCAACAACAGGCGGTACGTCAGTTATTATTGAGTCAAACCGATTCCAAATTGTTGATTCAGTTGCCAACAGGCACAGGAAAGACCTTGATGGTGCATGCACTCGCGCAATCTATTGCTGCACAGCAACTGATAATTGTGGTGGTGCCCACGATTGGTTTGATGTTAGAGCAAGTGCAGCGCGCCCGAGCCATCCTTGGCCAAAACGCTTGCGATGCGTGGCATGCGGGGGTCTCCGAATTTGAACGACAACAGATTCGAACACGCATTGAGCAAGGGCAGCAAAAACTATTGTTTTGTGCGCCTGAGTCATTGCTCGGCAGTTTTCGCAATCTACTGTTTCGGGTGGCGTCTGCAGGTCGGTTGGCGGCGTTATTTGTAGATGAAGCGCACTTGATTGATCAGTGGGGTGGGGATTTTCGTCCTGATTTTCAATTATTGGCTCCGCTGTACCATGCTTTGCGTGAGCAATATCCGCAGCAGCCTTTTAGGCTAGTGCTGATGTCCGCGACATTTAGTCAGACTACCCGTGATCTATTGAGAGAAAGTTTTTGTTGGCAACAAGGTCGTTGGATTGAGGTGGATGGGAGCTTTTTGCGCCCTGAGCCGCAGTATCATGTCATCCGCTGCACACCAGATGAGCATCAGCAGCAGGTTGAGCGTGTCATTTATCAATTACCACGCCCCTTAATTATTTATGCATCAACCCGACAGGACGTGATTGACTGGAAGAAACGTATACAAAATATGGGATTCCAACGGGTTGGCTGTTTTCATGGTGAGACTCAAACTCAAGAACGGCAAGCACTGATTGATGCATGGCGTCAAGATCAATTAGATATCATGGTGGCGACGTCTGCTTTTGGTGTGGGCATGGATAAAAAAGATGTGCGGTCAGTCTTGCATATCGCCATCCCCGAAACCTTGGATCGACTTTATCAAGAGGCCGGGCGAGCGGGGCGGGATGGTCGTGCTTGTGTCGCGATGCTGATCTATACCCCTGAACAGTTCAAAATGGCAGAAAAT
>CALFYA010000160.1 GCA_937952925.1 uncultured Moraxellaceae bacterium | reverse complement strand
GTGCTATCGAAGGATTTTTTGTTGACAGAAGAATCATTTAGCGCCGAATGATCCATCATGTGATGGTGCGTATGATGGGCGTGCTGATCCGCCACGCTCGTCATCTGAGCATGTTCAGCGGCGCTATGCGCTTGGGCGTGCTGCTGATCAATCTGATCAAAAATCGCAAGCTCGGCACAAATGCCATGACCAACCGAGAGATCATTACTGAATATTGGAATGACAAAGACTGATAATTGCATCAGCCATGCAAAACAAGTCAGGAAAATCCCTAAGCGTAAACGCTGTGGCAAATGGTTCCCCGTCATCAAAAATGACGAATCTGATGAATTCGCGCCGGTATTTTAGATTTTTAATATTCAAAAATCTATATCTGGATGATCAGTCATCGACAGAACATCACTTGCATCATCGTAGACAATCCATGTAAACATGTACGGCAAGCACCAGAGGTCTGTTATCATTCCATTGCTTACTGGTAAGTTCCCATCATAGGAGCGGGCATGGCCGGCAAAATCCTCAACATTCCCAATGTGCTGACTTTGGCTCGTATCGTCCTGATTCCAGTCTTTTTATTGATTGCATATTGGCCACCTGCGATTGGTGTGGGTGGGCATGAAGGCAGTATGCCCCGTCATTTGATCCTCACAGGACTATTTATCCTTGCGGCCATTACCGACTGGCTTGATGGCTATTTGGCACGTGCACTCAATCAATCATCTGCATTTGGCCGTTTTTTAGATCCGGTTGCCGACAAGCTGATGGTGGCAGCGGCGTTGGTGGTGTTGGTGCAATGGCAACCGACCATTAGCATGGCGTTTGCCGCCATCGTGATTATTTCGCGCGAAATTACCATTTCGGCCTTGCGTGAGTGGATGGCGGAGCTAGGGGCGCGTACCAGTGTGGCGGTGTCGTATGTGGGCAAGCTCAAAACCACCTTTCAAATGATTGCCATTAGTGTGTTTTTGCTCAATTGGAAACCAATTGAGCCACTCGCCTATGTGTTGTTGTATGCAGCAGTTATCCTGACCTTGTGGTCGATGGTGATTTACCTGCGTGCAGCGTGGCCGTGGCTGAAACAAGAATGAGTGGTTTTGATCAAATTGTTGGGCAAAAGCCCTTATCAAACGCACAAAATAGCAGCACAATAGTGCAATGCCACAGGTGATCGTGCGCATGGCAAGCGCCACAATAAAGACGCCAATGCAGTCTGGATGCTCTAAAAATCAAGATCGACGCGGATCACGACAACAAGGAAGCGCGTGATGGAAATGATCGAACTCGCCGAACTGACCGATACGCCGGTCAGTACCTTACGGTATTTTGAATCGCTGAATTTGTTTACCGCAGTGGTCACCCTCGATGGTCAACGGGTGTACGATGAACAGTCGTTGCGACAAATTCGCTTTATTCGCAAAGCGCAACGCTTGGGCTTTAGCTTGGATGGAATTCAGCAGTTAATCCTGCGCAGTCGGGCAGGGCAAACCCCCAATCCAATGCTGCGCCAGCTGTTACAACACAAAATCACCGAGCTTGATGAGCGGATGGCGGAAATCCAAAACCTGCGCCGTTCATTGTCGATGACCTTGCAACGACTCGATAAACATCCGGAGCGGCCGTATGAGCCGCTCGATGATTTGGCGTGGATTGATCGGATTTAAGATCGCTGTGCCATCCGAGCGGCTGCCCACAGCAACACCGGCTTGGGAGTGAGCCGAGTCATCAAGGGAATCGGCTTATTGATCCAACCCGTGACAAGGGTACGTTCATTGCGATTGAGTGCGGCATACGCGGCTTTGGCCACATCAGCTGCCCGATCTTTGGGGATGCGTTGCAGGCGCGCATGCTCGTTTTGTGCCACCTGATGAAATTCGGTCTCGGTCGAACCGGGGCAGAGAGCGGTGACGTGGATACCATCGCTGGCCAGTTCACTGTGTAAGGCTTCGCTCAGTGATAACACATAGGCTTTGGTGGCGGCATACACGGCAAAGCGTGGACACGGCTGAAACGCCACAATACTCGCTACATTCAAAATCCGACCTTGTCGGCTCCGGCGCATGGAGGGCACCACCAAACGGGTCAGTTCGGTGAGCGTGAGCATATTGAGCTGCATCATCTGTTGCAGTTGGCGCGGCGATTGTTCGGCAAATTCGCCATTGAGGCCAAAGCCTGCATTGTTGATCAGGGTATCGACAAACAAGCCTTGTGCATCGAGATGATCAATCAGTTGCTGTGCAGCATCAACCTCAGCCAAATCGAGATCCACACAGCGTACATCGGTGCCATAGCGCACGCTCAGTTGTTCGGCCAATTGCTCCAGACGATCACGTCGCCGCGCCACCAGCACCAACACATTGGCGCGTTCTTGAGCAAATAAATGAGCAAATTCAGCACCAATCCCAGAGGATGCGCCGGTAATCACGGTGGCTGCTTGTCGCATGATGAATTCTCCAGTGCACAACGCGTGATGGATGTACGGTGGCAAGATTAGGATGTTGATGAGTCGAGCGCAGGATCAACAGGCTTGGGGTGTTCAGCCAAAAACGTTTCAAACGCGGCAATATTCCATTTGAGTACCCACGGAATACCCAGCCACGCGGCCATGCCAAAATATTGACCAAACACAAATAAACCCGTGGCCACCCCAAAGATCAACGCCAAGGTTTTGCCTGCACTGATATTGAGTCGCCACAGCAAAAAGCCACTGTAGAGTGTACAGGGGATCGATAGGCTAATAATCAGTGCAGGAGCATGTTCAAGCAACTTGGCAACCGTTGCAGAGGTGTGCAGTGCGGGTACACTGGCAAAGGTTCCGGCAATCAAAAACACCACAATCGCCAACTGTGACAAACGCAACGACCAACGATTGAGTTGTTTGGCGCGAGCAAACATTAGGGGGTGACTCCTTGGGGATCACGAAACCAACTTTCGGCGAGTAGCACGGCGGCCATCGCATCAGCGCTGGGCATTTTACCACGGCGACGCTGCCCAATTTGACTCACCGCTTCACGCGCATCACGAGTCGAGAGGCGTTCATCCATCATCATGACCGGCAAATTGGTCTGGTGGCGCAGCCGACGAGCAAACTTACGCGCGCGCGCCGACAGTTCTGATTCACTGTCATCCATATTGAGCGGTAGCCCGACCAGACACAGCTCAGGTTGCCAGTCTGCAATCAGTTTGAGCAAGGCCGCCCAATCGGGGATGCCATCGCGCATCGCAAACAATGGCAATGGCGAGGCGGTGCCGGTCAAGGCTTGACCGACCGCCATGCCCATTTTTTGCGTCCCAAAGTCAAACGCCATCACGCGTGTGGCCTCAAGCATGACCAATCTCACTCGACAGCCAGTTCATATCCACACCGAGTTTGGCGGCTGCTGCCGCCCAGCGCTCATCGTAGGGCAAGTTAAACAACAGCGCCATGTCTGGCTCACACACCAGCCAATCACCACGCGCCAGCTCTTGTTCCAACTGCAACGGCGCCCAATTGGCATAGCCGAGCATGATTTGATAGCGCTCCACGCCCTCATTGTGAGCAATCGCTTCCAAAATATCTTTGCTGGTGGTGATACACACGTTTTCACTCACCGCAATCGACGATTGCCATTTGGGATGACCGGTATGCATCACAAAGCCCACTTCGGGGCGTACAGGGCCGCCTTCGAGCACAGCATGTGGGCTGACATGGTCGGCATTGATTTGTAAATCGGTGAGTAAATCGCGAATTTGGACATGACTGGGGCGATTGATAATCAAACCGAGCGCGCCTTCATCATCATGACGGGCGATATACACCAAGGTTTGGGCAAAAAAATCATCGCTCATTTGCGGGGGCGCAATCAAACAATGGTGCGTCAGGAATTTCGACATGTTTGCGTCCTCAAGCGGAGGTGATCCCTAAAGGCGTGGATCACGAAACGCCACAATGATCAGCATGACTGAACACGACAGCCTTCGGCAAGTCTTAGACCACCAGATTGGCTTGTTCAAACAACTGCCGTGCATGCCCCAGCGTTTGATCGGTGATTTCGACACCACCGGACATCCGCGCAAGCTCCAACACGCGCTCCTCGGTACTGAGGACACGGATCTGACTGGCGGCCTGTTGTTGTTGCAATTTTTCGACCAACAAGTGCTGATGGCCTTGTGCCGCCACTTGCGCTTGGTGGGTGATACAGATCACCTGTACATGCTCGCCCAATTGACGCAGTAACCGCCCCACAATTTCAGCCGTCCCCCCACTGATCCCCACATCCACTTCGTCAAAAATCAGCACTGGCGCGGCTTTGTGCGTGGCAATCATCACTTGCATCACCAAGGCGACCCGTGACAACTCACCGCCCGACGCAATCTTAGCGAGCTGTTGTAACGGCATGCCTTTATTGGCTGAAAACAACAGCCGCACCTCATGCAGGCCATCTACTTGTGGTTGCCGATACGCCACAAACTCAAATTCAAACCGGACTTCGGGCAAGGCCAGTGGTTTGACTTGTGCGGTGAGGGCATCAAGCAAGGCTGGTGCGGCCTGTTGTCTGGCGGCATCAAGTTGTATGGCCTGTTGTTGATAGGCCTGCCACGCCGCTTCGACTTGCGCGGCCAGCGCTTCGGGATTCGACAATAGCTGCAATTGGCTCAATTCGTGTTGCCACCGTTCAACACGCTGCGCTAGTTCAGCCGGCGTACAGCGATATTTGCGCGCAAGCCGGTGAAACTCGGCCATCAAGGCATTCAGCTCTTGCAAGCGCTCTGGATCAAAATGCTCATGATCCATAAATTGACGCAGGCCACGCGTGGCATCTTGCAAGGCTGACTGCGCCTGCAACAGCAAGTCATGGCCGTCTTGTAGATGACTGGAGCGACTGGTGTGTGTCTCCACGCGACGCAGCACGCTGCCCAAAGTCGCAAGCGTTGCGGCTTGCTCGCCATCGAGGGCATCAAGGGCAAACGCCACATCTTGCATCATCTGCTCAAAATGGCTCAGACGATCAAATTCTTGCTCAATCTCTGGGTAATTGATGCTGGCGAGGGCATCTAAGTCGTCGATTTGATTTTGCAACAACAGCAAGCGATCTTGGCGGGCTTGTTGCTCATCTAGCGCCTGTTGGTATTGTATTTTGGCTTGTTGCCACGCGTGATAGGCGCTTTTGACGTGTGCGGCGAGTGGCTGCAATCCTGCGGCAATATCCAACCACTCACGCGGATAGTCGGCAGCGAGCAGCTGTTGTTGACTGTGCTGGCTATTGATATGTACCAACAAGCTACCGAGTTCACGCAGCTCGGTCATACTCACGCCACGCCCGTTGATCCAACCTTTGCTACGACCAGTATTGAGCAACACACGGCGCAAGGTGACTCCGTCCTGATCATCAAGTTCGTGTGCTTGCAACCATGCTTGGACGAGCGGTAAGTGATGGATCTCAAACTGTGCACTCACATCGGCCTTGTCTTGACCAAAGCGTACACTGTTGGCATCCGCACGTTCACCCAAGCAGGCTGATAAGCCATCGAGCAGCAAGGATTTACCAGCGCCAGTCTCACCAGTCAGTACGGTAAAGCCCGCGTCGAGTGCCAAATCCACATGTTCTGCGAGGGCAAAGTGATGCAAAGATAACTGAGTCAGCATGCGGACAGTCCATGATGAGTGCAACAAATCATGCGCCTGATGGTACACCAAGCGGCTTGGCTTGAGCCATGCGTCAGTGCTTGACCCCAGACAAGAGGTCGTCAAGATTTGACGTGACAGGTGTTTGTTGTATTCAAATGCTCTGGTCGGCGGCGCAATGCTCAGCTAGAATCAGCCCATTGTTTACGGAGCACCATCCATGCATCAGGCTCAGTTTGATCAAGTCACTGTCCTTAAAAAAGCAAATATCTATTTTGATGGCAAATGCATTAGCCATACCGTCCAATTCGACGACGGCAGCCGTAAAACGCTTGGCGTGATTTTGCCCTCAATCCTGACCTTCAAAACCGAAGTGCCAGAGCGTATGGAAATTGTGGCTGGCGAATGCCGTGTCACCTTGCCCGGTCAAGCCGAGCCAGAATTTTTCCGCGCCGGTCAGTTTTTCTTTGTACCGGGTAAAGCTGAATTTACCATCGAAGCCTTAGAACCCGTCGATTACGTTTGCCACTTCGAGGGCTAAACGCTCACACGCCGCCTTGATCACATGATCAGGGCAGATCCAAACGGAGGCATCAGCCTCCGTTTTTTTAGAGGAATACCACTGTAATGGAATGGTTTGATTGGGTCAGTAACCCACAAGCATGGGTCACGTTGGCCACCCTGACAATTCTTGAGATTGTTTTGGGGATTGATAACATCATCTTTTTGACCATCTTGGTTGCCAAAGTCCCCAAAGAGCATCAGCAGCGTACCCGTCTGTTTGGTCTGGGCTTGGCGATGGTCACACGAGTCCTCTTACTCTTATCGATTGCATGGGTCATGCAGCTGACCACCCCATTGTTTGAGATCATGGAGCATCCGTTTAGTGGGCGCGACTTGATTTTGATTTTTGGTGGATTGTTCTTGCTGTACAAGAGTGCCACCGAAATCTACGACAATGTCGAAGCTGAAGAAGACGATACGCCTGAAGCCGATGTGCGTGATGCGGCGCAAAAAGGCATGATGATCATTGTGATGCAGATTGCCGTGATTGACATTGTGTTCTCGCTGGATTCGGTGATCACGGCAGTTGGCTTGTCACAGGATATTCCGGTGATGGTGATTGCAGTCATGGCGTCGGTATTGGTCATGATGTTTGCGGCCAAAACCATTGGTGAGTTTGTCGAAAATCACCCCTCGATCAAAATGCTGGCCTTGGCCTTTTTGATTATGGTCGGGACGATTTTGATTATTGATGGCTTTGGCATTCATGTGCCCAAGGGCTATTTGTATGCTGCAATGGCCTTCTCTTTGGCTGTGGAAGCACTCAACATCCGTCTGCGTGGCAAAGCACAACGTCGAGCACGTCGTCGCCATCGCTTGATGGACAAAAACTAAGCCGATCTGATGACAATATCCCCTCACTGAGTTGAGGGGATTTTTTTGGCCTGTACTGGCACAATCAAATCGCCATCATGTTCATCCTGTGCTACCACAATTGGCGTTACAATGCCGACCTCATTTGATTGGTTGGTTGAGATACGCACATGGCAAAGGCAGAACATCACTATGGCTTACACGCAATTGAAGCGTTGTTGTCGCGTCAGCCAGAGCAAGTCCTCAACTTGTTTGTCTTGCAGGGACGCGAGGATGAGCGTCTGAGTCATATTCTCAAATTAGCCAAGACTCATGGTGTTTCAGTCCAAAAAGCCAGTCGAGAGACCCTCAGTAAATTGGCCGATAGTCCACAGCATCAAGGCGTGGTGGCTGCAGTGCGTCCGCTGCCGGTGTTTGATGAAACCGACCTTGAGCGGTTGCTTGAGCAACACACACAGCCGTTGCTGCTGATTTTGGATCAAATTACCGACCCGCATAATGTGGGGGCTTGCCTACGCACAGCCGCTGCGATGGGCGTGACAGCAGTGATTGCCCCGCGTGATCGCGCCGCAGGGTTGACCCCCACCGCGCGTAAAGTGGCAGCGGGTGGGGCAGAAGTGGTGCCGTTTATCCAAGTGACCAATTTGGCGCGTAGTATGCAGTGGCTCAAAGATCAGGGCGTGTTTATGGTGGGCACGTTGCTGGATGACACCGCCAAACCGCTGGAGCAATGTGCATTGACGGGTGCCATTGGCATCGTAATGGGGGCTGAGGATACTGGCATGCGCCGTTTGACCCGTGATAGCTGTGATCAACTGGCGTATATCCCGATGTCTGGCCGCTTGCAAAGCCTGAATGTCAGTGTGGCGTGTGGCATGGCGTTGTACGAAGCTTGCCGTCAACGGGGTGCTGCTTCATGAGTCGAAGTGAGGCAGATCGACAGCGTCTGATGGGGTATGGCTTGCTGCTGATCACCATGTTGATTTGGGGCAGTTTTACCTTGTTGTCCCGCTTAGCCACCACCCAAGCCCTCACCCCTTGGGATATTTCAGGGCTGCGCTTTGCCACGGCAGCACTGGCCTTGATTCCCATACAGCTATGGCGACGCGAGTGGCGGTTTTTGCTGGATCGTCGTGTGGTGACGCTTGCGGCGATTGGTGGGGTGGGTTACGCCTCACTGGCGTATTTGGGGTTTGCCTTTGCACCGGCTGCGCATGCAGCGATTTGGCTCAATGGCATGTTGCCATTTGCCACTGCAGTGGCTGCATTTTTGTTGCTCCAAGAGCCATTTAGCCGAGATATCCGGATCAGTTTGGTGGTGATTGCCACGGGACTATTGGGCATGATGGCGCTGATGTGGCAACAAGGTGATTTTCATCTCACGATTGGCGATTTGTTTTTTGTGCTGGCCTCAGCGTGTTGGGGCTGTTATACCGCTTTACTGAAAAAATGGATGTTTCCACCGTGGCATGCCATGTGTGCGGTGGCGATTTGGTCAGCCCTGTTTTACTTGCCAGTTTATTTGCTGTTTTTGCCCAAAGGCTTACATGAAGCCTCATGGCTACAAATCATCGTGCAGTCGCTGTTTCAAGGGATTGGCGTGGTGATTATTGCCATGCTGACTTATATCGGTGCGATTGAGCGCTTGGGTGCGTTTAAGACCGGCAGTATCTTGGCGATGGCACCGCTACTGGCAGCATTAGCCGCCGTCCCCCTGCTGCATGAACCCTTGACGCCTGCGTTATTGGTGGGGTTGCTGGCGGTCAGTATTGGCGCGTTGCAGCCGTGGCGCTTTTGGCAGGGGCAGGCCGTGCGTTAGCGCCGAAAGGTCTGCGCGTGGCTCAAATATTGCTGATGTAGCTGAGCGAGCTGCTGATGCAGATCTGGCAACGCACCGCTATTGTTGACCACATCATGGGCGCGGCGGTGACGCTCCGCACGAGACAGTTGCGCGGCCATAATTTTGGCAATCGCTTCAGGCGTTTGACCGTCACGTTGGCTAGCACGTTGTTGCTGTAGGGCTTCCTCGACATCTACAAGCAACACGCGATCAACCAGCTCATGTTGACTGGTTTCAAGCAGCAACGGCGACACCAACAACACATACGGGGATTGCGCGGCGTGTAGTTGCTCAATCATGGCGTGGCGGATACGCGGATGAGTGATCGCTTCAAGCTGAGCTCGCGCATCAGGATGAGCAAACACATGCGCACGCATCACCGCTCGATTCAGGCTGCCATCCTCAAGCAGCATGTGTTTGCCAAAGGTCTCGACAATTTCTTGCAATGCAGGCTGTTGCGGCTCGACGACTTGGCGTGCCACCACATCCGCATCGACAATCTGTACCCCTTGACGGGCAAACCAATCACTTGCAGCGGTTTTGCCACTGCCAATGCCGCCGGTGAGGCCAATCGTCAGTTTGGGCGTGTTCATGGTGTTGGTGATACTCGTGCGTATTCAAGATAACCGGTGACGATTTGCTGCCCCCACAACAAGGCAATAAATCCTGCAATTGCCAAATATGGGCCAAACGCAAACGGCTGACTTTCTTTTTTGATCCGCAGCATGATCACCCCAATCACTGCACCGAGTACAGAAGACAATAAGATGATCAACGGAAGCATCATGGGGCCAAGCCAAGCACCGAGCGCCGCCAACAGCTTAAAATCCCCAAAGCCCATGCCTTCTTTGCCGGTGATGAGCTTATAGGTGATATAAACACTCCACAACGCCAAAAAACCAATCACATAGCCCCAAATGGCTTGGGTCGGGGAGACAAATAAGTGATGTGCATTTGCAAGCAAGCCCGCGCCTGCCAAGGGTAATGTCAGACTATCGGGTAGCAACTGATGATCAAAATCAATCCCCACCAGTGCAATCAGCACCCATGTAAAGCCCAACGCCGCCCACAGTTGAGCGGTTGCCCCAAAGGTCATCAGTACCAACAGCGAGGCCAGCATGGTGCCGATTTCAACCAGTGGATAACGCATGCTAATGGGCGTTTTACAGGCACTACATTTGCCGCGCAGCACCAGCCAGCTGATCACTGGAATATTTTCGTACCAGCGAATCAAATGGCCGCACTGGGGGCAGCGAGATGCGGGAGTGCTTAAGGTGAGTGGTGGCTCAGGGGTGGCTGGCTGATCAGGATGTAAAAAAAGCTGGCACTCTTGACGCCAGCCTTGTTGCATCATGAGGGGCAGCCGATGAATCACCACATTGAGAAAGCTCCCCACACATAGCCCCAACCCTGCAATCACCAGATAGGCAACCACAGGATTGGTTTGAAACAGCGCCCACAATTCCATTAAACCACCGAACCCATTTGGAAAATTGGCAGATACATTGCAATGACCAGACCCCCAACCAACACCCCAAGGATCGCCATAATCAACGGTTCCATCATGGAGGTCAGACCATCCACCGCGTTATCGACTTCATTTTCAAAGTGAATCGCGACTTTTTCGAGCATTGCATCGAGCGCACCAGATTCTTCACCAATCGCAACCATTTGGATGGCCATCGACGGGAATAGATTGGACGCACGCATACAAAATTGTAGCTGTTGACCGGTGGCGACATCATCACAAATTCGCAAGACAGCATCCCGATAGACCACATTGTTGGTGGCATCCGCGGTGGATACTAGCGCTTCGATCAAGGGCACGCCTGCGGCAAAGGTGGTGGCGAGGGTACGACTAAAACGGGCAATAATCGACTTGTAGACCAAATCGCCAAAGATCGGTGCTTTGAGGGCAGCACGATCCAGGAAATCCCGAAAGGCTTTGCTGCGTTTTTTGGCTTCCAAAAAAGCGCCAATGGTTGCCCCGATGCTGAGCAGCAATAACCACCAATACGCTTGTACCCAGTTGGACATGTCCACCACCAATTGGGTAAAGGCGGGCAGATCAGCACCAAACGATGAGAACAAGTCTTTAAAGACCGGAACGACTTTGACCATCAAAATAATCGTCACAATCAGCGCGACGACAATAACCGTTAAAGGATATTTCATGGCCTTTTTGATTTTCTGTTTGAGCAACTCACTCTTTTCTTTGTAGATCGCAACCCGATCTAGCATGACTTCAAGCGCACCAGATTGCTCACCTGAGGTGACCAGTGAGCAAAACAAATCATCAAAATATTGAGGGTATTTGCGCAGTGCGCCAGCAAAACTACTGCCGCCTTCTACTTCACCTTTGAGACCCAGTACCACCTCACGCATGGTGGGGTTGTCCAAGCCTTCGGCGACAATCTCAAACGACTGTACCAACGGCACCCCAGCTTTCATCATGGTGGCCAGCTGGCGGGTAAAAATAGCGATGTCGAGCGCCCCGACTTTGCGCTTACTGGCAAATTCCAGCCAGTTTTTTGATTTTTTGCGGATGGAAATAACATTAATGCCTTGTTTGCGAAGCTGAGCTTTTGCGAGCGCCAGATTCTTACTCGGCATTTCCCCCTTGATTTTTTGCCCACGTCGATTGGTGCCTTCATACACGAAGTTGGGCAGCATCTCGCTTTTTTTTACAGCCATGTTAGCTCTCTATGGTTATTCGCTGGTCACGCGGTTGATTTCTTGCAAGGTAGTGATTCCTTGCATGACTTTGAGCAGACCAGAGCGACGAAGGTTATTAAAGCCTGCACGTGCGGATGCATCTGCAATTTGGATCGCATTGCCATCTTCCATGATGATCCGTGCGATTTCGGGGGTCACTTTCATGACCTCATACAATCCCAGCCGACCTTTGTAGCCATCACGGCATTCGCTACAACCAACGGCTTCGTACAACACAAAGCCCTTGGCAAGATCGTCATCGGTAAAGCCCATTTGCTTGAGGCTTGGCTCCGGAATCTCGACCGAGCGTTTGCATGCACTACACAAGCGACGTGCTAGACGCTGTGCAATCACCAAGTTGACTGAGGTGGCGATGTTGAAGGAGGGCACGCCCATGTTGCGCAAACGGGTCAGTGTTTCGGGGGCGCTGTTGGTGTGCAAGGTGGACATCACCATGTGACCGGTTTGTGCCGCCTTAATTGCAATTTCGGCAGTCTCCAGATCACGGATCTCACCAACCATGATGATGTCGGGATCTTGACGCAAGAAGGCTTTGAGGGCGCTAGAGAAGGTCAAACCGGTTTTGGGGTTGACGTTGACCTGATTGATCCCTTCGAGGTTGATTTCAACCGGATCTTCGGCGGTTGAAATGTTATTTTCGACCGTGTTGAGAATGTTCAAACCCGTATATAGCGATACGGTTTTACCCGAACCGGTCGGCCCTGTAATCAGCAGCATGCCTTGTGGTTTGTCCAGCGCGTCCATAAACAATTTTTTTTGTTCAGGCTCATAGCCGAGAGCATCAATCCCCAGCATGGCACTCGACGGGTCGAGAATACGCAACACCAGTTTCTCACCAAACAAGGTGGGCAAGGAGTTGACCCGAAAGTCGATGGCTTTGGTTTTGGACAATTTGAGCTTAATCCGGCCATCTTGTGGCATGCGGCGCTCAGAAATGTCCATTTGTGACATGACCTTCAAACGTGCAGCCAGTTTGCCGGCCAGCTGTACAGGCGGACGCGAGATTTCCCGCATCACCCCATCAATCCGATAACGCACGCGATAGGTTTTTTCGTAAGGTTCAAAGTGCAAGTCAGATGCACCCATCCGAATCGCATCAATCAACAACTTATTGACGAATTTGACGATTGGCGCTTCATCGACACCAGATGCGCCATCATCACTATCTTTGTCGGTTTTTTCGGTTTCAACATCGAGATCATCCATGTTGCCATCGAAATCACCAAAGCTCCCCCCGCCGCTGTCGTAGGTGCGCTCAATCAAACGGGTGAGCTTGTCGTCTTCGACCACCACCGTTTCAATCGACAATTTGCTACTAAAGCGAATGGCATCAATCGCATCGACCCGTGTCGGGTCACTCATGGCGACAAATAAACGATTGTCTCGTTTGAAAATCGGCAGTGCAGAAAACTGCTTGACGATTTTTTCATCAACCACATCTTTGGGAATGGCTTCTTGGTCTAAACAATCCAGATCAAAGAGGGGATCACCAAAATCACGCGCAATTAACCATGCAATCTTAGACGCTTGTGCCAGTTTGCGTGAGACAAGGAAGTTAATCAGGGAGACTTTTTCTTGTTGTGATTCAGCAAGGGCGCGCTGCATCACTTCGGCAGAGACGAGTCCTTCATTGACGAGCTGACGCGCAAGGCCGCCAAAACTGATTGTTGCTTGTCCTGCCATGAAATCCTCATACATCCTGAATGATGGTGTCTACTCGCGCATGCTGCGCGATGATGACTATAACCTAGCCATGATAAGGGCACAATCAGCCTAGCATTTGATCGGGGCACCATGCAAAGCGTGGCACGGTGCTTCCATCCAAAAGTGTGACCGATTCTACAAACATTGTGAGTGGACGCACCCAAATGCCATAGTCTCCATATAAGGGTTGATACACCACGAGCCATTCCTCCGTTTCGCTATGGCGCGCCAGATGCAGTACTTGATAAAGCTGCCCCTTATAATGGCGATAGCGCCCGAAGGCGAGGGTAGGGCTAGTCGCTGCTGTCTCCATAATACCGTCCCATGACACATTGTTGCTCGTAGTATAGTTGAGCTTCGCGGTGATCTTGATGTTTGCTGCGCAGTTTGAGTGATTCGCGCAGGTGATCACAGGTTTGTTTGGATAAACGTGCCACAGCTGGGGCGGTCTTGTGGCGGGGCGGTGTCGTCGTCGGTTCGCTGGGTTTAAATTGCGGCAAAGGATGCGCATTTTGCACCACACTCATCGGTCGCTCGACATACACGGGTTTGGTGCGCTGTTGTTTGGGGGCAGTGGCGGCTGTCCCAAAATGCCATTGGCCGT
>CALFYA010000159.1 GCA_937952925.1 uncultured Moraxellaceae bacterium | reverse complement strand
GCAGCAACAAACAAGCCAATGGCAAAGTGGCGTTTTATAAAGCCCAAGATTTGAGCCGTATCTCTGTGGTCGAGGTCGGCGCATTGCCCGACATGTTGACCTTTAGCCCCAATGGTAAACTGGTGGTGGTTGCCAACGAAGGTGAACCCAATGATGACTACAGTGTTGACCCCGTCGGCTCAGTCAGTGTGATTGATGTGAGTGATTTGACCAAACCGATCGTGCGTAGCGCCGGTTTTGCTCAATTTAATAATCAGATCGATAGTTTGCGCAATCAAGGCATTCGGATTTTTGGCAAAAATGCCAGCGTGGCGCAAGATCTTGAGCCTGAATATGTGACGGTGTCCTCCGACAGCAAAACCGCTTGGGTGACCTTGCAAGAAAACAATGCGATTGCTGAAGTCGATTTGGTGAATGCCAACATCACCGCACTACGCTCACTCGGCTACAAGGACCACAGCAAACCTGCGATGGGCATTGATGCCAGCGACAAAGACAGCAAGATCGACATCAAAACATGGCCGATTTTGGGCATGTATCAACCCGATGCTATCGGTAACTATCAAGTCGCCAGTCAAACCTACTTGGTGATGAGCAACGAAGGCGACGCCCGCACATACGGGGACTTTGCCGAGGAAACTCGCATCAAGGACTTGGTGCTTGACCCTGCGGTGTTTACCGCCACTTTGTGCGGTGGCAATTGCCAAGACGAACAGCTGCTCGGTCGCCTCAATGTCACCAACACCTTGGGCTTTAGCACCAACACTGAAGGGCAAAAGGTCTACAGCAAGCTGTATAGCTTTGGCGCACGCTCCTTCTCGATCCGCAAACCCGACGGCACGTTGGTGTTTGACTCCGGCGATCAACTCGAACAGCTCGCCTCCAGCAAACATGAAGGCACCTTCAACGCCAGCCACGACGACAACAAACTCGACTCACGCAGTGACAACAAAGGGATCGAGCCTGAAGGTTTGGCGCTGGGGCAATTGGGCAATAAAACCTTTGCCTTTGTAGGCTTAGAGCGTGATAGCGGTATTGCCGTGTATGACATCAGCAATCCCACCGCGCCAACCCTTGCCCAATATGTCAGCACACGCGATTTTACACAGGATGTGAAAACATCTGCTGCGGGCGATTTGGCACCTGAAGGCTTGGTGTTTGTGCCTGCCACACAATCGCCAAGTGGCAAACCGCTGTTGATTGTCGGCTATGAAGTCCGTGGTTCGACGGTGATTTATCAAATCGATCAACAATTCTAAGATTGAGCATCGGGAGGTGATTCACACACCTCCCGATCTATTTCCGACTAAATCTGTATGATTTATCATCACTTCGCCATGTCTGGCACTTGTTACACCGAAGATCGCTAGGATGGCCTTTGCGCTTGGTCTAGAATACTGTGCATTTTCTGGTCTGATCTTTGTGGAGTACGCCATGTTTGCGTCGGTATCTGCCCTCCTTGCAGCCGTTCAAAGCGGCAAAGCCAACTTTGATGATGTGTTGAACCACATCAACGCCCACTATGAGTTCACCCCCACCACCTTCAACAATGGTGCAGTCAATAATCCTGCAGGGCAAAACTCTGGGAGCTGCCGAGTGCTCGCCTTCGCTCAACTGCACCATCTCAATCCGCTCGACACCTTAAGCTTGTTTGCTGAGCATTACAAGGCGGTGGCGGCCAATCCTGCTGGTGAAGACCACCAAAATATCCGCCAATTTAAAAAATACGGCTGGGGCGGCGTGCAGTTTAAAGGCCAACCACTGAAGACCAAAGTCGTGGTGACTGAAAAGCCAATTGATCAAAAATCGATCTAACCCGATGTGGATGTGGTCAGCCAAACCATGTTGGCTGACCAGATTGGTGATCAGAAGGTATAACCCAAATTAAACATCAACCCTTCAATCTCCCCATCACCAAAGGTATAGGTCATGCCGACGCGGTACTCATCGACCCAGCCTTGTTTTTTGGGGTTATCAATCCCCAAGGACAACGAGACATCGTTGATGACTTTGGCATACAGCTCATCTCCGGTGTAGTCGGTGCGTGCATATTGGGCTTTAGCAATCAACGGCTGCCCTTTGATGGACAACGGTAAGGATTGCTGATACTCAACGCCGTTTCTAAACACAATATTTTCAACGCTATACGCACTATCATAATCACCAAATTTGACTGAACCGGCCTGATAATAGGCCATCATATTCATGATCGACAGGCTCGACGAGGGACTTGGATAAAATGAATAGCTGCTTTGCACGCCAGAGCTGTACACCAGCGCCGATGCACCGAGATCATTGGAGATGGCAAACCCCACACGGACAATCGGCATCAATGACCAGTGTGAGTTGATCGGCACATCAAAGCCCACGCCCACACTGCCGCTCCAAGATAACGCTTCATCGGTTTTGGTGACCGTGATGGGCGCATCCATCACCAAACGCATATTTTGCTTGCTTAGCTGTGTGCTGTAGCTCAACGGCAACGTCAGCACTTCAGTGTCAATATTTTGCTGAGTATAACGACCAAAACGTGGACTGAGCGCCATCCGTGCTTGCTGATCAGACTGCATCAAGGGCTGGCCGGCACTCGCTGGACTCGGCACTGAGGCCAGTGCTGCCGAAGACAGCAACATGGTATGAGCCAAGCTGCTCGGATTGCCCACGATGGGATCAACCGGCGAATATTTCACCAGCTCATCAGTGAGTTGTTGCAGCAACTGCTGACCCGAATTGCCTTTTAAAAACTCCAAAAATGCTTTGCGGGCATCATTTCGGGTTTGATTGGCGGTGCCAAAGCTTTGGGTTAATCCCAACGATGGGACTTTAAACTCTAAAATATTGGAATTTTGGGCAAAATGGACTTCGATCCCACTCCATCCCCGAAAGTTGAGCGTCGCGTCTACGGCTGAGGTATTGCTGTAGCCCGCCAACTGACTCAGCTCACGATTGCTATATTGCCCCACCAAATCGGATACGTTGTCATAGCTCAACTGGTGCTGGGTTTGACCATTGAGCACGATATTGGCGGAAAATACCGGAGCAGACGCCGCCGTTGCAGCTTGTCCGGTCAGTATGGCAGCACAGACCCCCGCCATCCATGTGAATTTGACCATCAGATTTGACTCCCTTGTCTGATACATCCTTGTAGCATATGAACATATTGGGTTCAGGCCAAGCTTATTTTTTCCTTAATTTTAAGTGGTTGTTTGTCGCCAGCGTAGCACCCCTGCTCCCGCTTGCCGACCAGTTGCAAAACAAGCAGTCAACAAATACCCGCCGGTTGGTGCATCCCAATCGAGCATTTCACCACAGCAAAACACCCCTTGATGCTCACGCAACATCAAATGCTCATCGAGTTGATCCAACGCCACACCGCCCGCGGTACTAATCGCTTCATTTATCGGCTGTAACCCGTTGATACGAATGGGAAGATGCTTGGCAAGCTGTGCCACTTTGTTTGGATCTGTCCAGCTTGCTTTGGGCAATCGATCACGGATCAGTGCCGATTTCACCGCATCCAAACCCGCTTTGCGCCAACGATTACTCAAGCTGTCTTTGGGATGTGCGGCCAATCGGGTTGCCAAATCAGGCTCACTGATATTTGGCAATACATCCAGATATAAGGTCGCGTGGCCTGCCTGTGCCAATTCTTGCCGAATCGCTCGTGAGCACGCGTAGATCAGCCCACCCTCCAAACCATAGCCACTGACCACCGCATCCGATTGAATGGGGGGGTGCCCTGCCACCCACGCTTTGACTCGTTTAAGTGGCTGTCCAGCCAAGGCTTGCACAAATGGCGACCATGCCACTTGTACACCACCATTGGACGCCACCAACGGATTGATCTGAATACCTTGCTCAGCCAACCAAGCGAGCGCCTGACCATCGGAGCCAAGCGCCGCCCAACTGCCGCCACCAACCGCCAACACCAGTGCAGATGCGTCAATCGGTTGTATTTGCCCTGTTGCATCTGCCACCAGCTGTTGCCCTGCTTTATTCCAACCAAGCCAACGATGCCGATAAAAAAACTCAACACCCTGCGCTTTGAGCCGTGCAATCCACGCCCGCACCAACGGTGCTGCTTTCATTTCTTCGGGAAACACCCGACCAGATGTACCGATATAGGAGGTAATCCCCAAGCTTTGCATCCAGTTTTGAATCGCCTGTGCATCAAAGGCGTGAATCATCGGTGCAAGCCATTCGGGATGGTCATAGCGTTGCACAAACGCCGCCAATGGCTCGCTATGGGTAATATTGAGTCCACCCTTACCAGCCATCAGCACCTTACGTGCCGCAGACGGCTTGTGCTCATACACCTGCACACGGATACCCGCCGCAGAAATCACTTCGGCTGCCATCAAACCTGCCGCACCTGCACCGATAATCATGACAGGCTTGGAATCTTGGTTCATAATTTGCCCTAACAACATTTTCACCTTTGCGAATTGGTATTCCTTGCGCTTGTCATGCATGTCAAGTACATGTTAAAGCTAGCGCTTTGGCTCAATTCAGCCCTTTTCCCGCGTCACGGTTGACAGGATAACACTCATGGAACAATGCACTATAGCTCAGATGCAAGCGTGCCTACGCCAACAACAACAAGCCTATCAACAAGATCCCTATCCGAGTCTTGCCGTGCGCATGGATCGCCTCGATCGCTTACTCAAGATGAGCGAAGTCGCCACCGAAGCGCTGATTGAGGCGATTTCGGCGGACTTTGGCAATCGCTCACGCCACGAAACCTTGCTGGCTGAACTGAGCATGAGCCAAGGCGCGATCCGCAATGCAAAACGTCACTTAAAAGGCTGGATGAAACCACGCCGCGTTGCCACACCACTCGCCTATATGCCCAGCACCAACCAAATGATCCGCCAACCACTTGGCGTAGTCGGGGTCGTCGCCCCGTGGAATTATCCGTATCAACTGTCGATTGGCCCGACCATTTGTGCGATTGCCGCAGGCAATCGGGTGATGATCAAGCCGTCTGAGCTGACCCCACGCTTTTCGGCACTACTTGCCAAAATCATTGCAGAGCATTTTGCGCCCGATGAAATCAGCGTGATCACCGGCGATGCCTCAGTTGCCCAAGATTTTGTCAGTTTGCCGTTTGATCATTTGGTGTTTACTGGCTCAACCGCGGTCGGGCGTAAAGTGGCTGAGGCTGCCGCCAAAAACCTGACGCCTGTGACTTTAGAGCTGGGTGGCAAATCACCTGCGGTGTTTGATCCTAGTGTCGATTTGGACTTGATTGCGCCACGGATTAGCTTTGCCAAGTTCGTCAATGCGGGACAAACCTGTATTGCGCCTGATTATCTGATGGTACCGACCGGTCAAACCGAAACGGTGATCAAAGCCCTCCAACAGGCCACCCAAACCCTGTACCCGACCACCCAAAGCAATGGCGATTACACCAGTATCATCAATGAGCGACACTATCAGCGCTTGATGCA
Organism: uncultured Moraxellaceae bacterium; assembly: GCA_937952925.1. Lineage (GTDB taxonomy): Bacteria > Pseudomonadota > Gammaproteobacteria > Pseudomonadales > Moraxellaceae > CALFYA01. The sequence goes on along the minus strand of CALFYA010000159.1, from coordinate 8,488 downwards.
TCTGCTGCAAGACGCCGAACAAAAAGGCGCACAAATCCAGCGCTTGACCGGTGAATCACCCGACGCACAGTCACGCAAAATCCCACCGACCGTGGTGGTCAATGTGCGCCCCGATATGCAGATCATGCAAGAAGAAATCTTCGGGCCGATCTTCCCGATCATGGAATACAGCAGTGTTGACGATGCAATTCGCTATATTAATCAGCGGGATCGACCGCTGGCGCTGTACTGGTTTGGCAACAACAGCAGTCATCAACAACGTTTTTTGACCGAAACCATTTCGGGTGGCGTCACTATCAACGATTGCGTGTGGCACTTTGCCCAAGAAACTCAGCCCTTTGGCGGCGTTGGATCGAGTGGTCAGGGTGCCTATCATGGCGAATGGGGCTTTCGCACCTTTAGCAAAGAAAAACCGGTGTTTATCCAAAGCCGCTTAAGTGCCATCAAGCTGCTGTATCCACCCTACGGTGCCATGTTTACACGGATGATGGCCTTGCTCAAAATCATTACCTAAGGTCTGTTGACGTTTCATGCGTGAGCCGCGTTGCTCGACTGAAACATCAACAGCCCCTAAATCATCGTGGACACGATGTTTTTTCAACCATGGAAGTTATAACGATGGATGTACAACCTGATTTTATCGTGATTGGCGGGGGCTCTGCCGGCAGTGTGTTGGCTGGACGATTGACTGAAGATCCCAACTGCGCCGTGACGGTACTCGAAGCAGGCGGTCGTGGGGATAGCCTATTGGTGCGCGTACCCGCCGCCGTGATTGCGATGGCACCCAAAAAAATCAACAACTGGGCGTTTGATACCGTGCCACAAAAAGGCCTCAATGGTCGCTTGGGCTATCAACCGCGTGGCAAAACCCTCGGTGGCTCCTCCGCCATGAACGCCATGGTGTATATCCGTGGGCAAAAAGAGGACTATGACGATTGGGCAGCGATGGGCAACGACGGCTGGTCATTCAACGACGTGCTGCCGTATTTCAAAAAATCTGAGCACAACGAAGACTTGCGCGATGCCTATCATGGGCAAGGTGGCCCCCTCAATGTCGCTGCACTGCGCACCGACAACCCATTTCAACAGCATTATGTTGCCGCCGCCAAAGAAGCAGGCTTTCCGCTCAACAACGACTTCAACGGCGCGACCCAAGAAGGTTTGGGCGTCTATCAAGTGACCCAAATCAATGGCGAGCGGTGTAGCGCTGCGCGTGGGTATTTGCACCCGCACATGGGCAAACGCCCTAATCTACGCGTAGAAACTGGCGCAACCGTACTCAACATCATGTTTGAAGGCAAACGTGCGGTGGGTGTGCGTTATCAACAAGGTGGCAAAACCGTTGAGCTGCGCTGCAAACGTGAAGTGCTGCTGTCGGCAGGCGCGTTGCAAAGCCCACAAATTTTGATGCTCTCAGGCGTCGGCCCTGCCGCGCACCTCCAACAGCACAACATCAACGTGGTGCATGATTTGGCCGGTGTGGGGCAAAACCTACAAGACCATCCTGATTTTATTTTCTGCTTCCAAGCCGACAGTACCGACTTGGTCGGGATTTCGGTCGGTGGCACAGTACACATGACCAAAGCCTTGTTCCGCTTCAAAAACGAGCGCCGTGGCATGCTGACCACCAACTATGCCGAATGCGGTGGCTTTTTGCGTAGCCAAGCCCATCTGACCCGCCCTGATGTGCAGCTGCACTTTGTGATTGGGATTGTCGAAGACCACGCACGCAAAATTAACTTTGCGCATGGCTTTTCTTGTCATACCTGCTTGTTGCGCCCCAAGAGCCGTGGCTCAGTGCTGCTCAAGGACAGCAATCCACACAGCGCCCCGTTGATTGATCCGGCGTTTTTGGAGCATCCCGATGATTTGGAGCAAATGGTGCACGCCTACAAAGCCACCAAACGCTTGCTCGATGCGCCAAGTCTGAAAAAATGGATCAAAAAAGACACCGTCACCGCCAACGTACAAACCGATGATGACATCCGCCACGTGCTGCGGCAAAAAGTGGACAGCGTCTATCATCCGGTCGGCTCCTGCAAAATGGGCATTGATGAACTCGCGGTGGTCAACCCCAAAAACCTCAAGGTGTATGGCGTGGACGGCTTACGGGTGATTGATGCGTCGATCATGCCGACCATCATGAGCGGCAACACCAACGCCCCCACCATCATGATTGCCGAAAAAGCGGTCGATATGATCCGTTCGGGCGTGTAATCACGCCTTCCCCCCTCTCCGATGAGGAGAGGGTTGGGGTGAGGTTGCCAAACCTATCACCCCATTCAATTTTTCACCCACACTTCACGCATCTCTCGCACAATTGGCCTATCATGGGCGAGTTGAATATTTCGTTGTCGAGAACGTCATGCCCAGCAAAACCATCTTGCTTGTCGAAGATGATCCTGCGATTGCCGAACCCTTACGCTACGCCCTTGCCCGCGAAGACTGGCAAGTGATTTGGCACATGACCGCACAGGACGCGCTGCACTCCTTACAACAACAAGACTTTGATTTTTTGATTTTGGATGTCGGCTTACCCGACATGGACGGCTTTGATTTATGCCGCCAAATCCGTAAAACATGGCAAACGCCGCTACTCTTTTTGACCGCCCGCAACGACGAAATCGAGCGGATTATTGGTCTTGAAATTGGCGCAGATGACTACTGTGCCAAACCGTTTAGCCCACGCGAAATCGCCTCTCGGATCAAAGCGATTTGGCGGCGGATGGAACTCCGCGCGGCACAAGCTGAGCAAGCCACATCTGCCAGTAGTAGCGAATCTGAGGCCATTGCATGGGGCGCATGGCGCTTTGATCCGGTGACTTGTCAGATTCATTACCATCAGCAATCACTACAACTAACCCGTTATGAGTTTCGTCTGCTTGAGCTATTTATCCGCCAGCCCGAACGGGTGTTTAGCCGCTCGCAACTGATGCAGCAAGTCTGGGAACATCCCGACCACAGCTTAGAGCGCACCATCGACAGTCATATCAAGACCTTACGCCACAAATTACGCGCCATCCACCCAGATGATCCGATTGTGACCCATCGCGGTTTGGGCTATAGCATGAGTCGCTAGTATGTCGATTTTTCTGCGGATTTGGCTGGCGTTTGCGGTGGTGCTGATGCTGGGGATTTTCTTTTTGTTAAATGCCCTGCAAAACCAAGTCAAACCCAATATGCGCCAAGTGGTCGAAGATACCCTTGCCGACAACGCGCATGTGATTGCCGCTTTGGTGGCAGCCGACGTCGCCAAAGGCCGGATCAAAAATGCAGACTTTGACCGCGAAATCCAAGCCACCCTGCGCCGCACCCTCAACGCCAAAATCTGGTCAACCACCAAAAAAGAAGTGCAACTGCAACTGTATATCACCGACACACGCGGCATGGTGCTGTACGACTCGACCGGCAAAGACACTGGCCAAGACTTTTCGCAGTGGAATGATGTGTATTTGACCTTGCGTGGTCAGTATGGCGCACGCTCGACCCGTATGAACCCCAACGACGAAAACAGCTCAACCATGTTTGTGGCCGCGCCGATTGTCTACAACCAACGCTTGATTGGGGTGGTCAGTGTCGGCAAACCCGGTCGTACGGTACAGCCGTATATCGAGCAAGCCCAGCGTGACATGCTGGTACGCGCAGGGGTGATGCTGATTGTCTCGCTATTGCTATGTGCTTTGGTGGCGTGGTGGCTACGGCATAGCATCGACAAAGTGCGGCGTTATGCCTTGGCGCTTGCGCCACTCGGTCAACCTGCGCCGCATTTTTTTTCGGCACGTGAACTCAATGAACTGTCTACGGCGGTCGAGCATATGCGTATTCAACTCGAAGATCGTGCTTATGTGGAACAATATGTCCATACCCTCACCCATGAACTCAAAAGTCCGCTGACCGCGATCACCGCCAGTGCTGAGCTTTTGCAAGATGAGCTGCCGCCCGAAGACCAACGCCGTTTTGCGCAAAATATTGGACAGCAAACCGAGCGTCTGTTGCAGTTGGTGGAGCGCTTGCTGCTGCTCGCTCGTCTCGAAAAACGCCATGATGAATTTGAAAAACAAACCATTGATTTGGTGGAACTGGTCGATACCGCAATTGAGCAACGGCAAAGTGTGCTGACCAACAAACAGATCCAGATTGACAATCAACTGCCCTCACACCTCTCCATCCAAGCCGAGCCATTTTGGTTGGCGCATGCGGTGGGCAATGTGCTCGATAATGCCATCGACTTTAGTCTACCCGATCACACAATTACCCTCCGTTTGCTCGAACAATCGCCTAAAATCACCTTGTGTATCCGTAATGTCGGAGCACAGATTCCCGACTACGCGCTGCCCCAAGTGTTTGACCGTTATTACTCCCTGCCGCGCCCTGCAACAGGCCGTAAAAGCACCGGCATTGGTCTGACCTTGGTCAAAGAGGTGATGGAACGTCACCAAGGCCGCGCCCAGATTGAAAACACCAGTGACGGTGTACAGGTCATCTTGACCTTTTAAGGACAGATCATGAAAAGGCTGATCACCACGAGCTTGCTGCTGCTGACCCATGCGGTGCACGCCAACCCCGTCGCACTGACGGGGCAATTTGAAGGGGTGATTTGGAGTGCTGGGATATTGGTGCCAAGTACCACGTCATTTGTACAGATTGATCCGCGCCAAGCCTATGGCCACTATCAGATGCGTCTACATGAAGGTGAGGTGATCTCGGGGCAGCTGCATGAGTGCCAACCGATCCGCTCACTGCTGTGGCGCTGTATTTGGTCGGATCAATATGGGGTGGGCACGTTGGAGCTTGAGCTGAGCACCGACGGTACCCGCTTTGTGGGTGAATGGCGTAGTAGTGGCCATCCGCATAGCAAAGTCGGGATGGATTGGACGGGCAAACGCGTGCCGACCACGCCATGAGTCTATTCAAGCTGTTGTTGATGGCTGCTTTATGTTGCACGGTGCTGCTGTGCCTAAAATCGTGGCGCAACAAACGACAACGCCAGATGTATTTGGGCGTCTGTATTGGCCTGATTGTGCTACACAGTGTGGTATCGGTGGTGGTGACGTGGTCAGTCTAGGCTGACTTGAAGAAGAGACCACCAGCGCGCTGCACGAATGCCAAACTTCTCGCTGACCGAAGCTGCGCCGATGTTTGGCAGACCGTTACGGTGCAGTCGCACTGGTGTAGGGTCGTCAATGTTCATCCAAACCGCAACGAACCTTGACATAGCGACATCCTAACCGCGGTGCTGTGACGTGGATATGGCAAATCCCAGACTTCACATAAATTTCACATAAGGCACACCGGCAGCGCATTTAACCCGCTGTTTTGTGATCATTTTATGGACGAATTACATATCACCTGACCACTGATATGAACAAATATTTTTATTTTCAAATAGATAAACTCATATGATTATTTTTAAAGCGTTTTTGATCATCTTCTTTCCATCTGCCTTTCACATGGGATCCACATCGACACACGGTGTTTTCACCTGCACTTGCCATGCTAGGGATCATGAACATGGAGGGATATCCGATGCAAAAACAACTGTGGTCAAAACTCATCATCATGCTGGTGATGCTGATCGGCTTTTTGGTGGTGTTTACCATGATGCGCGGCTTGGTGATGGAGCGTAAATCCACACAGCGCGAGGTGATCCAAGAAATCGGGCGCAATCATGTCCGCCATCAGGTGATGCTTGCGCCATTTATTGCTGTACCAGTGCAGAGCAGCGCACCTTGCAAAGACCCCAAGCAGCAAGGAGTTACCTGTACCACTCAAACCCTCAAGGTGATCACCCCCAAAACCAGCGATTGGCAACATCAGCTCACCGTCAGCGACGATCAATATGGACACGGCATTTATCGACCGATCACCTATCAAGATCAACTGAGCATCACAGGGCAATTTGTGCCCGATACCGCCTTGCTCAATCCTGCTGCCAATCAACAGGTGCTGTGGGATCAAGCCAAACTGTATTTGGGCTTGTCGGATTTGCGTGGCTTGCGCCAACAACCAGTGTTGACCGTTGGGCAGCAAAAATATGTATTTGATTTGCCCAGTGACAGTGAAGAATCCATCCTGCCGATGCCCTACACCCGTGTGGCACTCGGGCAACTCGCCAAACAAGCCAAGATCGACATGCGGATTGATTTGAGCATGATGGGCATGGAAAGCCTTGCCGTGCAACCTGTGGGCAAAGATCTCAAAATGACCGTGGCAGCCAATTGGCCACATGCCAGCTTTTTTGGCGGTCAATTACCTGAAAAAAATATCACGTCCAACGCCTTTACTGCGGTGTGGCAAAACACTTATCTGACCAATCAAAACACCCAGCGTTTGATCCACTGTATCAGCTCTAGCAAAGAAGCGGCGTGCCAAGACCTCGTGCGCTATGGCAGCAATGTCGATGAATTGGTCTACCTGTCTAATCAGCAAGACTCGCCGTTTTATGCGCTGCGCTTGGTCAATCCGGTCGATGTGTATCTGCAAAGTGAGCGCACCTTGAAATACGCGGTGCTGTTTGTGGTGATCAGTTTTGCCGCATTCTTTTTGTTTGAAATCCTCAAAAACTTGCGTATTCACCCGATTCAATATGGCTTGGTCGGGCTGGGCTTGGCGGTGTTTTATCTACTGCTCTTATCATTTAGCGAGCAAGTGGCGTTTGTGTGGGCGTATATCGGTTCGAGCACGGCGTGTGTGCTGCTGATTTGCTGGTATGTGTCGTATGTGCTGCATAGCGTCAAACGGGCGCTGGGCTTAGCGGTGATTTTGGGCAGTATGTACGCCACCTTGTATGTGATTTTGCAATCCGAAGACCATGCGTTGATCTTAGGGTCGGTACTGGTGTTTGTGTTGATTGGCGTCGTGATGTTTTTGACCCGTCATGTCAATTGGTATGCCGTTGGTGAGTCTGAACCACAGCCGCCATTTTCCCCATCACTACCCGACCAATCCTAACTGACCGACTTTGCGAGAATTGATCATGACTCACCCGCTTGAACTCACCCAACACTTCCAGCATTTGATCGGTCAACCGCGTGATGTGGCGCATCGTTATTTGCATCGACTGGTGCCGCGCAAACGTGCCACCTTGCAGGTGATTGCCGGACTCGATCATCTCGACGATAGCCAGCGCGAATGGTTTCCGCAGTTTCAACTGAGCTTGCGCTACGATTTGAACGGCTGTGTCGATGGCATTTCGCTCAACGCTCAAGCGCATGTCTGGCTGGCACAGCAGCCACTTGCCAGCGTGGCGCGTCCTGATGTGTTGGCGTATTACCGTGCCTTGCAGCAGCCCGTCCTCAATTTGGGCGGGATGCTGGTCAGCCTGAGCGATGGCTTGAGCTTTTGTTTTTACGACAAACGCCTGACGTGGATCTATTGGTCGGCGCGCCAATCGTCAAACGGTGTGGCGTAACCGGCTGGCTTATGCAAGGTGAGTTGCTGGCACAGCTCACCGCGTGCCAAATATTTACGCTCAAAATGGGTGCGCCCGCCGTCCACCTGCTGGGCTTGGATGGTGTGGCGCACGCAGGGCAACTGCCACACATTGCGTGCCTGTTGCTCGGCTTCGTCGATATAATTGGGAATATTACTCGCCAAAATAATCGGCGCATCTGCGCTCAGGCGTGACAGCAAAAAGGCAAAAAACGGCATATTCAGCCAGCGCTGCGCTGGATTTTTCGGTTCGGGATTGGGATACAAAATAAACAGCTTGGCAATACTGGCGGGTGGCAAGCCATGCACCACCCACGGCAGCGCATCAGCATGGATCGGGCGCAGATTGCCACAGGCGGCTTGGGCGGCGGATTGCTGAAACTTCTGGCACTTCTCAGTAGTGCGCTCAATGGCGATCAGGTCAATCTCAGGGTGTTGCGACGCACAGGTGATCGCATGTAGCCCCACTCCTGCACCAATTTCGAGCCATGTCGGGCGATCAGTGGCCAAATTTGGACGCACAAAATCACGGGGCGGCTGCAATTGCTCAGGCCGAAACACACGCATGGAAGCTACCTTGACCGATCAAAACGCCTATTGTGCGGCAGCAGCAGGATTTTGCAAAATCATTTAAAATGACCGGATACGTTGAGGATATTTGATCATGAGTACACCACGCACCTTTGCCTGTCCGCGTTGTGGGCAAGCCTCACGCTGGCAAGACAACCCGAGCCGTCCATTTTGCTCAGATCGCTGCAAACTCATCGACTTGGGGGCTTGGGCGAGTGAGGATTATCGCGTGCCTGCCGACACCAGCCCACTATCGGGCGAGCTGGGTCAGCGAGATTTTCAAGATGAGTAAACGCCTTACAGCAAGGCAGGTTTTAGTAGCGTTTATACGGTAAAAACTTGCCAGACAAGACAATCTTGACCCGATCGCCGGCAGGATTATCCTCGCGCTGCAAATCCATCGAAAAATCAATCGCCGACATAATCCCATCACCAAATTCTTCATGGATCAAGGCTTTGATGGTGGTGCCATACACATTGACCATCT